>JBDSXU010000340.1:0-4691 GCA_039926005.1 Marmoricola sp. | reverse complement strand
TCTGCCACACCCAAAGAGCCTTGGTCCGGTACCGACGTTCCGCGCCGCAGCAAGTCTGCTCGCGAGGGAGCAAGTTGGCGCGCCCGTAGATCGAGCGCCGCGATGGCTAGACCGCTGGTGGGCGCAGTATCCCAGATTCGCAGTTCTCGTCGTCGCTGCTCGAGGCTCTCGCCGAGTTCGTCAACGAAGCGCTTGCGCTGCGCTGTGCTCTTCGTAATGAGGGGATTTCGCACGCGGGGCAAGCCTTCCGTGTTGGCATCGCGGAGTACTGATACCGACGATAGACATGCCGTGGCCCGAACGCGCCAGAACGGTCGTCGGAATCGCCCCAGGTCTGAACGAGGCTCTGAATCCATGGAGGTCGTCACCCCCGTAGGCTGCCGTGGCCCTGTGTGCCGCCATCACCGTTCGGGACCCACGTCCACCGGTTGAAAGCGACCATCGAAGATCCGCCAATGAACCGTTCCGGGGGCCGCGTCAATCTGGGTGGTGTGCATCGACCCGCGGCGTGCCGATCGATTGGTCCATGTACCGGGTCGGATGGCACCTGTGTCATCGAAGGTGTGTCGTCGCTGGGGAGTGTGGACCGTCAACACGGTGCAGTAGTTCTCACCGCAGCGGCGGGGGCCTAGGGAGCCTCGATGATCTGGTCGACAATGTCGGTGATGTCGTCCCCGATCATCTCCGGGGCCGGACCCAGGGGGCTGGGGACGACGCCTTGCCGGCGCACGAAGGCAGCGCGGCAGCCGGCCGCCAGCGCGCCGGACACGTCCCACGGGTGCGCGGCCACGAGCAGGATCTCTTCGAGCTCGACCTCCTGGCGCTCCGCGACGTGCTGGTACGCCGCGGCGGCGGGCTTGAGTGCCTGTACCTCGTCGGCGGAGAGCAGGGCATCGAAGCAGTCGTCGATGCCGGCGTTGAGGACCTGCTGCTCGGCCACCGCCAATGGCGAGTTGGTCAGTGCGACCACCTGGACCGGTTGTCGGCGCAGTCGCTGCAACGCCGCCTGCACCTCAGGATGTGCTGGCAGCGAGCTCATCGCCCCGACGATCGACTTCGCGACGTCGGGGGGCAGCTCGCGCCCGTGGCGTTCCGCAAGCATCGACAAGGCCGCGTGCTGGGCGGTGGTGAAGTCGACGTACTGCCCGGTCAGTCCGCCCACGAATGCGAGCTGGAGCATCTGAGCGAACCACTGTTGCCGGATCGAGGCCTCACCGAAGAGGGCCTCGAAGGGATCGTCGAGTGCGCTGAGGTCCAGCAGCGTCTCGTTCACATCGAAAGCGACTACCCGGATCGCCACGTGATCCTCCTGATCTCGACCGATGAATCCACACTACCGACGGCGGCGGGTGCTCAGCGCAGTCTGCGGGCTCCCGTGACCAGGGCCACGCGTCCCTCGAGTGCAAGCATCCAGGCTCTTCAGCCGAAGTGGGTCAGGGGTCGTGGTCGCGGGATTTCGTCCACCACGACGTCGACCTTCTCGTCGTAGAACGCGACCATCCCCGTGATCGCCTGCACCGCCGGGGTGGGGAAGTCGTAGCACCAAGCCAGGTCCTCATGCAGGCCACTCGGGGTGCGCACCGACCAGTAGTCGGAGGTGATCCCCTTGTACGGGCACCGGGTGCGAGTAGCGCTGACCTCGAGGTGCTCGAACGCGACGTCGGACCGGTCCATGTAGTACCGCGTGGGCAAACCCGTCTCGAAGACCAGCACAGGCGATGTCGACTCGGCCAGCACGACCCCGTCGAGCTCGACCCGCACTGATCGGTGCGAGCGCAGAGCGTCGACCCTGACGTAGGGGTTGCGGGGATGGACGAAGATCTGCTCGTCCTCCTCGAACCAGGCATCCATCGCATCCCATTCGAAACGGACATGGCTCTTCAGGCCGAGGTCGGCGTCGTCGGCGAAGACCCGAGCCGCCTGGCTCCGCTCGACGTCACCGACCCTGAGCCCGTGACGGCGCGCCGTCCCCAGGTGGAGCCGCAGCTCGCGACCCTCGTCGACGAGCAGTCTCTCCTCGACGTCGTCCAGTGGAACGTAGTACTGGGGGTAGTAGGGCCACTCCCACACGTAGAGCGCGCGGTCCGTGTCGAACACGACAGCGCCGTCCACGACACCGCGGACCCGGCGCGGAGCCGGCTCCACCCGGTCCTTGGCGGCGGCCATCAGCGGGTAGTTGCGGTGCGGATCGGCAGCCTCGGCATGCGCCATCGGGCGTTCCCCTCGGTGGTGGTAAGTGGGTGAGTCGAGCGTTCAGTCGCCGGTGCTGGTCCTGCGGTCACCTTGAACCGTAGGCGACAACGCGCTGTTCCCTCGGTGCGTGACCCGGAAGCAACGGGCCTTACCGTCCGTCCGGTCACGGATGCTCTGCGGCCGGTAGGACGACCTCCCCACCGGCCACCCACCGACGACCGCACCGGCCCACACCGCTGCTCAGGAGGACGGTATGACCCTGCTTCACCCCGGCGACCCCTTCCCCGACCTCGAGGTCGATCTGATCGGGGTCAAGTCGGTGCACCTCCATGTGGCACTGCACGGTGGCTTCGGGATCGTGCTCTTCCATCGGGGCGCTTGGTGCCCGTTCTGCAACGGTCAGCTGCGCGGCTTCGAGCGAGTTCAGGAGCAGCTCACCGAGCTCGGCGCGAAGGTCGTCTCGCTCTCCGTGGATGACGAGGAGACCACCGCAGCTCTGGTGGAGAAGCGCCACCTGACCTTCCAGATGGGCCACAGCGCCGACGCTCACGGGCTCGCCGAGGCGACGGGCGCCTTCGTCAACCCGGAACCGGTCCACCTGCAGGCCACCGGCTTCGTACTCGACCCCGAGGGCAAGGTCGCCCTCAACGCCTACTCCTCGGGCGCGATCGGCCGGTTGACACCCGAAGCACCCGTGGGCCTGATCCGCTACTCAAGGAAAGGCAGGGCTGAACCGGTAGCGAGCGCCAACACGAGGACCAAGGGTTGGGTCCTTCAGTGCCGACCCAGCGCCGCACAGCCGATTGAGTTGTCCACGCCACCCACCGGTTGGCGCCTGTGTCATCGGACGCGCGCCCTAGACGGTATGGAGTGACGCACGACTGGTGAGCGTCGCTCTGGCGGCAGTCCTCGTTCGGTGATGGTGTGCCGGTGCTGGTCGGTGTCAACGTCGTTCATGCTCGCTGCGCTGCGCGTGCTCCACGTTGACGCCTTCTGACGCACCGGCGGGTTGGCGGCGATCGAGGACTGCCGGGGGTTGTGGCCGGGGCCTCGCTGGCACAGATTCGTGGGTTACCGAGCAGGGCTGGCCTGTTCGGCCTATCCGACATGTGCAGGAGGCCCCGGTGTTTACCGAGCGTACGAGTGTTGGGCTCGACGTGCACGCCCGATCTGTCGCTGCTGCGGCGATCGATGGCGTCACGGGCGAGCTGTTCCAGACCAGGCTGACCCCAGCCCATGACCACATCAGCGGCTGGCTCCGGGCTCTGCCCGGACCTGTGGCTGTGACCTATGAGGCCGGCCCGACAGGGTTCGGGCTCTACCGGCACCTGACCTCGGCTGGCATCCGCTGTGAGGTGGTCGCGCCGTCGAAGCTGCAGAAACCACCGGGTGACCGGGTCAAGACCGACGCGAAGGACGCGATCCACCTGGCCCGGTTGCTGCGCCTCGATGAGATCACGGCGGTGGCGGTGCCCAGCATCGCCCAGGAGACCGCCCGGGACCTGGTCCGGGCCCGTGAGGACTGCCGCAGTGATCTGATGCGGGCCCGGCACCGGCTCTCCAAGCTGCTACTGCGCCACGGGATCGTCTACTACGACGGCCGCGCCTGGACCGGTAGACACCACGCCTGGCTACGCAGCCAGCGGTTCACCAATGCCTGCACCCGGCTGACCTTCGACTCCGACTACGACACGGTCCTGGTCACCACCGCACGCCGCGACCGGCTCGACACGGCGATCGCGGCGATGGCCGCCGAGAGCGAGTTCACCGAGATCGTGCACCGCCTGGGTTGCCTACGTGGTGTCTCCACCCTGACTGGGTTCTCGCTCGCGGTCGAGATCGGCGACTGGGACCGGTTCACCGGCAACACCATCGGCTCCTTCGTCGGCCTGGTCCCCTCCGAGCACTCCTCGGGCGCCAGCCGGAAACAGGGGCCGATCACCAAGGCCGGCAACAGCCATGCCCGTCGGCTCCTGGTCGAGGCCGCCTGGCACCACCGCAAGAGCTACCGACCCGGCAAGACCATGCGTGACCGTTGGGAACTCGCCGCCCCCACCGCACGCGCCCGAGGAGATCTGGGCAACCGGCGACTCCACGCCCGTTGGGTGAAGTTCATCGACCGCAAGAAGAAGAACACCATCGCCAACACCGCGATCGCCCGCGAGCTGGCAGGCTGGTGCTGGTCCTTGGCGGTGATGGAGGAATAACAACCCCGAGCCGGCTTCGTCGACCAACCGCGTCGGCGGTGGCAAGCGCTTGGAGCAACCCGCGCCACCACTATGAGCAACACCCTCCCACTCCCCCCTTCCCCGCGGGGGAAACGGCGGGTGCCACGCTCGTCGCTAGACACGCGGAACCGCTCCTGCCGAAAGCACCGTCCTGCGGTAACCAACCCGCGCATATCAGTCTGACCGCGCGTCGCCAACGACACGCTCACCACCGACTGGTCGACAAGCCACGAGGCGCCCGCCCCGAGCAATCCGGACGGGCGCCTCACC
>JBDSXU010000339.1:0-4315 GCA_039926005.1 Marmoricola sp. | reverse complement strand
CGCTGGCGGCGACGATGCCCAGCCCGCCGGCCCGCACCGGTCCGGCGAGCCGCGTGACCACTGGCCGGTCATGGTTCACGATCCGCCGCTGCAGCGCCACCAGGGCCTTCGCGCCTTCTTCCATCCCCTCGCCTGCAGCCTCGGAGAGGTCAGCACCGGAGCAGAAGACCCGGCCCGCGGAACCGATCACCACCACCCTCGCGCCCGGGTCCTCCTCCGCACGGTCGAGCGCGTCGAAGAGCTGCGTGACGAGGCGCCGTGACAACGCGTTGCGGTTGTGCGGGGAGTCCAGGGTGATCGTGGCGACCCCGCCCTTGAGCTCGTAGTGCACCAACTCGTCGGTCATCTTGCTCCTCCTGGTCGCTCAGTAGGACTTCGGCAGGCCCAGGGAGTGCGTGCCGACGAAGTTGAGGATCATCTCCCGGCTGACCGGGGCGATCCGGCCGGCGCGGGCGGCCACGAGAAGACCGGCGACGCCGTACTCCTGGGTGATGCCGTTGCCGCCGTGGGACTGGACGGCTCGGTCCGCGGCGTCACAGGCAGCTTCGGCGGCGGCGTACTTCGCCATGTTGGCTGCTTCTCCCGCGCCCAGGTCGTCGCCGTCGTCGTACAGCGCGGACGCCTTCTGGGTCATCAGCCGCGCGAGCTCGATCTCGATCTTGGACTGCGCCAGCGGGTGCGCGATGCCCTGGTGCGAGCCGATCGGGGCACCCCAGACCTCGCGACCCTTGACGTACTCCGTGGCCCGGTCCAGCGCGTAGCGCGCGAGCCCGGTCGAGAACGACGCGGCCATGATCCGCTCCGGGTTGAGCCCGGCGAACAGCTGCACGAGGCCGCCGTCCTCGTCACCGACGAGGGCATCAGCCGGGAGGCGTACGTCGTCGATGAACACCTGGAACTGTTTCTCGGGGCTGACGATCTCCATCGGGATCGGGGTGTAGCTGAGGCCGGGAGCCTCGGTGGGTACGACGAACAGGCAGGGCTTGAGCTTGCCCGTCGCATCCGCGGTGCGGGACACCACGAGCACGTTCTTGGCCTCGTCCATGCCGGAGATGTAGATCTTCTGGCCCTTGAGCAGCCACTCGTCCCCGTCTCGGCGCGCGGTCGTCGTGATGTTGTGCGAGTTGGTGCCCGCGTCGGGCTCGGTGATCGCGAACGCCATCGTCTCGGAGCCGTCGCAGATGCCGGGGAGCCACTTCCGCTTCTGCTCCTCGCTGCCATAGCGGCTGATCACGGTGCCGCAGATCGCCGGTGAGACGACCATCATCAGCAGCGGACATCCCTGGGCAGCCAACTCCTCGCACACTGCCGCCACGTCGCCGATCCCGCCACCACCGCCGCCGTATGCCTCGGGGATGTTGATGCCCAGGTAGCCGGCCTTGCCGATCGCGAGCCACAGGTCGGTGGTCTTCTCGCCGTCGCGCGAGCAGCGCGTGAAGTACTCCCGGCCATAGGTCTTGGCGAGCTTCGCGACCTCCTTGCGCAGGGTCTGTCGCTCGTCGGACTCGGTGAAGCTGCTCATGCGGTGTCTCCTTGATCGGGTTCGGCTGAGTCGGGAGTCACGACGGCGAGCACTTCGCCGGCCGCGACCTGATGGCCCACAGCGACAGCGATCTCGGTGAGTACGCCGTCGATGGGCGCGCTGATCGTGTGCTGCATCTTCATCGCCTCGAGGACCAGGACACTCTGACCGGCCATCACCTCGACCCCGGCTTCGAGGGCGTCGATCACGGTGCCCGGCATCGGCGCGAGCAATGATCCCTGCGCCACGACGTCTGCCGGATCGACGAACCGGGGCGTCTCGCGCAGACGGACGGAGGCAAGTGGGCCGTCGACGAAGAGCTCACGCGGGGAGCCGACGCCTGCAGTGGACTTCACCCCGTCGAAGTGCGAGCGAACCCCGGCGACCTCGAGCACGACAGCGGTTGCGGAAGCTGAGACGACGATGAGGTCGACGCGGGTGGCGTGCCTGTAGCCGTCGCGACCGCCGAACCACTCGACGACGAGCTCTTTCTCGTGGGCGAAGACCGTCCGCTGTGGCTGCGAGACGACGTTGCGCCAGGCAACCGGCGTGGTCTGCTGCACCCGGCGGCTCAACCGGTCCTGCTCGGCGAGCATCACTGCCGCCGCGAAGGCTGCAGGCGCGAGGTCCGGTTCACGGCCCGCCTCGGGGTGGAGGTCGAAGAAGTCGGTGGAGACATCGCCGGCGAGGAAGGCGTCATGGCGCAACGAGGCGACCAGCAGGTCACGGTTGGTGGTCAGCCCGTGCAGGCGCGAGCGGCTGAGCGCACCGGCCAGCCGCCGCGCCGCCTGTGCCCGGGTCGGCGCCCAGCAGATCAGCTTCGCAAGCATCGCGTCATAGTGCGTGCCGACCTCGTTGCCCGACTCGAAACCCGAGTCCAGGCGCAACCCCGGCCCGCGCAGCTCTCCGAACTCGACGTCCACGCCCGGGATCTCGAAAGACTCGAGGCGCCCGCTCTGCGGCTGGTAGTCGGCGGCCGGGTCCTCGGCGTACAGCCGCACCTCGATGGCGTGGCCCTCCGGCTGTCTGACTCGCAGCGTGTCGACCGATGCCCCTTCGGCGATGGCGATCTGGGCAGCGACCAGGTCGATGCCGAAGACCGCCTCGGTGACCGGGTGCTCGACCTGGAGGCGAGTGTTCATCTCCAGGAAGAACGCGCGGTCGCCGGAGACCATGAACTCCACGGTGCCCGCGCCGACGTAGCCGGTCGCGGTTGCGGCTTTGCGCGCTGCCTCGTGCAGCGTGGCCCGCAGCTCGTCGGACAGCCCGGGCGCCGGGGCCTCCTCGACGACCTTCTGGTGGCGTCGCTGGAGGGAGCAGTCACGCTCGCCGAGGACGAGTACGCCGCCGTGGGAGTCGCCCACGACCTGCACCTCGACGTGTCGGCCGTGCTCGAGGTAGGGCTCGATGAAGACGGTCCCGTCACCGAAGGCCGACGCGGCCTCGGCCTCTGCCTTGGCGACGTCGTCGTCGAGCGTGTCGAGGACACGCACGATCCGCATGCCTCGACCGCCACCGCCGGCCGAGGCCTTCACCAGGACGGGCAGGTCGTCCCCGGTCACCGCGGAGGGGCTGAGCTCGGTGAGGATCGGTACGCCGGCGTCGGCCATCAGCTTCTTGGCCTCGATCTTCGAGCCCATCGCATCGATCGATTCGGGATCCGGACCGACCCAGTTCAGGCCGGCTTCGAGCACGGCGCGGGCGAACGCGGCGTTCTCGGAGAGGAAGCCATAACCAGGGTGGATCGCGTCGGCTCCTGCGCTGCGCGCGGCGTCGATGACGAGGTCGAGGCGGAGATAGGTCTCGGCAGGGGTGAATCCCGGGAGCCGGACGGCGAAGTCGGCCTCGCGCACGAACGGCAGGTCGGCGTCTGCATCGGAGTGCACGGCCACCGTCTCGATGCCGAGGAGGCGGCAGGTGGCGAAGACCCGGCGGGCGATCTCACCACGGTTGGCGACGAGCAGTCGGTTGATCGTCGAGCCGGTCACGTCCTGAACACTCCGAACCGGTCGGTGCCCGCGACGGGCTGGTTGGCGGTGACCACGGAGAGGCAGATCCCCAGGACGGTGCGAGTGTCCCGCGGATCGATCACACCGTCGTCGTACAACATCCCGGAGAGGAAGAACGGCAGGCTCTGCTCCTCCACGCTGGCCTCTACGAACTCGCGCATCCCGGCGTCGGCCGCCTCGTCGTACTCCTTGCCCTTCGCCTCGCAAGCAGCGCGCGCCACGATCGACAGCACTCCGGCCAGCTGGGCCGGACCCATCACCGCGGCTTTCGCACTCGGCCAGGTGAACAGGAAGCGCGGGTCGAAGGCGCGGCCGTTCATGCCGTAGTTCCCGGCGCCGTAGGAGGCCCCCATGATGATCGAGATGTGCGGCACTCGGGAGTTGCTCACCGCGTTGATCATCTGCGCACCATGCTTGATGATCCCGCCCTGCTCGTACTCCCTGCCGACCATGTAGCCGGTGGTGTTGTGCAGGAACAGGAGGGGGCAGTCGATCTGGTTGGCCAGCTGGATGAACTGCGTCGCCTTCTGGGCCTCCTCGCTGAACAGGACACCCTGAGCATTGGCGAGTACGCCGACCTGGTGGCCGTGGATCCGGGCCCAGCCGGTGACCAGCGAACTGCCGTAGAGCGGCTTGAACTCGTCGAAGACCACGCCGTTCGCCTCCGAGACACCGTCAGCGACCAACGCGATCACCCCTCGCGGGTCGAACGGCTCCTTGAGGTCGGTGGGGATCAGGTCGAGCAGGTCGTCGGCATCACCGGTCGGCTCCGCGAAGGCCCGCT
>JBDSXU010000338.1:0-3402 GCA_039926005.1 Marmoricola sp. | reverse complement strand
GCACCAGCTGCGCCCCCATGACTGGTTCCCTCGTGCCAGCGGGCGGGTGCACGCGTTCCCGCTGCATGGGACCGCCCGAGATCTTCCCCGAACGACCTCGACGCTGCACACCGAGAACTTCGTCCTCAGCTGGGAGAACGGAACGGCGATCCTGGCCCACGACCTGCCGCTCGAGATGATCGACAACGGCCTCGCTCAGCTGGTCGCCGACCAGTTGGGTCAGTCACCGGTCGCCAGCACCCCCGATCAGCTCGCCGAGGTGATCACCGCAATCGTGCTGAGCACCGACCCCGACCCGGCCGCGGCGTGGACAGGCTTCTACGCCCGCACCCTGGAGCGCCTCTCCGCGAAACCCGAGGAGCGAGACCTCGTCGACGGCGACCAGGTGGAGGTGTTCGCTGCCATCTACCGCTATGCCGCACAGCTGGTTCGCGGTCACAGTGTGTTGGACGTCGCGAGCTGCCTCGGGTTCTGGCCTCTCATGCTCGCCGGCCGGGGCTACCAGGTCACAGCAGTGGACACCGACCAGCGGGCGATGGCGCTGCTCGCCACGATGGGTCGGCGCCGAGGGACGGGCGTCCAAACCGTTGTCGGCGATGCGACGCGACTGCCGTGCCGCTCGGGCACATTCTCCACCGCTGTGTCGATCCATCTCCTCGAGCACCTTGACCCGAAGGACACGATGCGCACCCTCGATGAGCTGCTGCGCGTCTGCGTCGACCGGGTCATCGTTGCGGTGCCCTTCGAGAAGGAGCCGACCGCCGCCTTCGGCCACGTGCGCTGCTTCGACCTGACCGCCCTGCGCGACCTGGGGGCGGCGTATCACGGCCGAGCGGGCGTCACCGAGGTCTCGGTCTCGGAGCTTCATGGCGGCTGGCTCGTGCTCGACAAGCGCTGATCCGCACCAGTCGCTTCGTGCGTTGACTGCCACCCGGGCCGCTAAGTCCCGAACTCCCTGTCCAACCTGGCGATCTGGCCAGAGATGAGCGGCAGCAACGGTGACGTGGCGCTGAGGGCAGCACGTTGGGCGAGCCACATGTCGTAGTCGTCCGCACCCCAGTACGACCGGGTCCACGACGACATCAGGTCTGGGACCCCGTGCTCCAGAACCGCTTGCCGCAGCGAAACCTCCACTTCTGTGCGAAGCCGGACCACCCCTGGCGCCGCCGAGCGTGGAAGCAACGGCCCTCGGTACGCCTGCGTTGCAGCAACGACGTCGCCTGAAGCGAGATGTGCCTCGACCGCCAGCCAATCCGCGGTCACCTCGGCGACCAGCCGGTAGGGCCGTGATGCCAGCAGATCGTCGCCCAACAGGGAACGCAGCCGGTTGAGCTCAGCCCGGAGGGTCGAGGCACTGTTGTCCTCGCTGTACAGGAGCACCGCCAGCTCATCCCCGGACAGGCCACGCGGCGCCGATGCGAGTAGCAGCAGGATCTCGCTGTGCCGAGGAGTGAGCCGCAAGGTGGACCGATGGGAACGTCCGCCGTCGATGGTGATGAGAGCCTCGTGGCGCCCCAACGCCTCGAGCGCGATGGACAGCCCCTTGGTGTGGCGCTGCACCTCCGCGCCCCGGCGGGAGAGTAGGTGCCGGGCCAATTCAGCCTCCGCCATCCTCGCCGCAGCCCGCACCATCGCCATGGTCTGCGGGACGACGATGTCGTCGCCCCCCGTGATGTCGAGCACACCGAGCAAGGCGCCGGAGGTCGGGTCATGGATCGGGCTCGCCGCGCAGCTCCACCTCTGCACCGATCGACGGAAGTGCTCCGACCGGCTCACAGTCACGGGCTGGTCAAGACTGAGGGCCATCCCCGGGGCGCTGGTCCCGGCGATCCTCTCGTCCCAGTTGGCTCCTTCGACGAAGCCGATCGTCTCTGCTCGACGCAGCACGCTCGGATGCCCACTAACCCACAACAACTGCCCGGTAGCGTCAGAGACCGCCATGATCGCGTCGCAATCCCGTGCGGCCTGTCCCAGCACGTCGTCCAGTACCGGGAAGACCTGGGCGAGCGGATGCGCCTCGCGGTAGTCGCGCAACGCGTCACTCGGAAGCGTGATCGGCGCACCCAAGGTGTCAGCCTCGACACCCGCAGCAGCGGAGCGACGCCACGACTCCGCGACTTGTGCGCGCATCCCCTTGAAGGCCATCCCTCAGTAGACAGCGCGATCCCGGATGGCGCCACCCCGGCCCCGGCCAACAGTCCCGAGACCTTGGGGCAGCTACGCCGAAGGTCCCGTGCGCCGGTGACCTTTGCATCTGAGGCCTTTCGCGCCGTCGAGGCATGCTGAGAAGGAGAGGAACGGTGAGGACATGTTCTCCACTGATGGCTGGGACCCTGGCCGCATGATGAATGGCTCCTACGGTGACGGCATGACCAGCGGCGGAGTGTGGATGATGGCGATCTTCGGACTGCTGTTTCTGGTGCTCGCAGGGGCCACGATCTTCTGGGCGATCCGGGCGACCGGGTCCGAGGCGACCGGCCCCGGCGTCGACCCGACGAGCGGATCGCCCAGAGACGTACTTGATCTGCGACTGGCCCGAGGCGAGATCAGCCGCGAGGAGTACGGTTCCACCCGGACGCTTCTCGGCCGCTGACCTGACCGTGCGATGAGCGGAGGTCAACCGTCCGGGAACGGCTGGATCGTGATCGCGTGGTCGTGCTCGCGCATGCCCAGTTCGTACGCCGCGGTGCCGACCGCGTGCAGCGTCCGCGGCGGCTGACCGTCACGGTCGAGGGTGACCTCGAGATCGGCGACCGAGCAGTGCGCCACGTCGTGCCCGGCGCCGTCGGGATCGGCGTACGCCCAGCCGACGAAGTGTGACCTGGGAGCGGAGACCTGGCCGTGCAGCCGGAGTCCGCGTCCGGGGAGGGAGAAGTAGAGCCGGTCGGGGTGTTCGTCGACCTGCGTCGAACGCACTCTCGAGAGACCGCCCAGCCGGTGCCGCCGGCCGTCCAGGCAGAGCGCGCCGAACCCCGTCCACGGAGTTGTCCATCCTCCCAATCCGATTCGGGCGAGTACGACGTCGAGCCAGGCCTCGTCGTCGCCCTGGAACCCGGCGGCGTGCAGCCAGATCCAGCGTTCGGCGTGCTCAGTGCCCCAGTTGTGGCCCACCATCCCGGGCCAGTCATCCACCGCCACGACCCTGTCCCCGATCGAGAACGTCCCGTTGAACCGGGCGGTGGGATGCAGGCTCAGAGGCTTCGTGCGCGGCAACGGCGCGTCGTACATCCAGCCGCGGGGGAGGTGCTCGAACAGGTCCGCCCCCGAGAACCTCAGGTCCCAATTGGCCTGTTCGCCGACTGCGGCGCCGATCCCACCCTGAGCACCGTGCGGTCCCGCCTTCGCTTCGCCGATCCGGATCCACGCCTGCTCGTCAACGTGCGGGTCCTGGAGGGTCGTCTT
>JBDSXU010000337.1:0-2354 GCA_039926005.1 Marmoricola sp. | reverse complement strand
CGCGCACGACCGGGCCCAGCTCGTGGTCATTGCGTATGAGACGGGGCTACTGCGCGCGCGGTAGCGGCGCGAGCTCAAGGCACTGCACGCAGGCGATGTGCATCGCAGCCGCTCCCGGCAGGGTTCATTCCATGCGAACAGCCCATGACCCGGTAGCGAGGAATCGATGATCATCGTTGAGCACGTGACGAAGCGGTACGGCAAGAAGACCGCCGTGAACGACCTGAGCTTCGCCGTCAATCCCGGCGTCGTGACCGGCTTCCTCGGCCCGAACGGCGCGGGGAAGTCGACCACGATGCGGATGATCGTCGGCCTGGACCGCCCCGACACCGGTGCGGTCACCGTCAACGGGCGGCCCTACATCGATCACGTCGCCCCGCTGCACCAGGTCGGCGCGCTGCTCGAGGCTCGCGCGATCCACCCCGGCCGGTCCGCGTACAACCACCTGCTGTCCCTCGCGACCACGACCGGGATCCCGCGCCGGCGCATCACCGAGGTGCTCGACCTCGTGGGCCTGTCGACCGTCGGTCGCAAGCCCGCCGGTGCGTTCTCGCTCGGCATGGGCCAGCGGCTCGGGATCGCGGCGGCGCTGCTCGGGGACCCCGACGTCGTCATCCTCGACGAGCCGGTCAACGGGCTCGACCCCGAGGGCATCGTCTGGATCCGGAACCTGCTCAAGTCCCTCGCGGACGAGGGGCGCACCGTGTTCGTGTCCTCGCACCTGATCTCCGAGATCGCGCTGGTCGCCGAGCACCTCGTCGTGGTGGGACGCGGGCGGCTCATCGCCGACACGTCCGTGAGCGAGATGCAGCGTGCGGCGTCCGGCGTCGTGGTCCAGGTCCGCTCGCCGCGCGCGAACGACCTCGCCCGCGCGCTGCTCGACGACGGCGTCACGGTCGAGTCGGGCGCGAACCTCGGGGAGCTTCGGGTGACCGGGCTCGACGCCGCCACGATCGGCGACCGGGCGCTCGCGGCCGGCCTGCCTATCCACGCCCTGATCCCCACCGAGGTCTCCCTCGAGGAAGCCTTCATGCGCCTGACCCACCACTCGGTCGAGTTCGGGCCGAGCGAGCCCACCAGCGATCTCAGCCGACACAACGAAGAAGCGAGCCAGCGATGACGACCTTCGTCTCGACAACCCGGACCCCGGTCACAGCCCACGTCGGACTGCGGAACCGGGCCGACACCGCACACCTGCGCGTGACCACGCCGCGCGTCGTGCTCTCGGAGTGGTTCAAGTTCGCGAGCCTGCGCTCGTCCTGGATCACCATCGTGGCCGCCCTCGCGGTCATCATCGGCTTCGGTGCGCTGGCCGCGGCCGTCGCCTCCGGCGACGTCCAGTCCGCCCGCCCCGGCGGTGACCCGGGGATGGCCGGCCTCGACCCGACCAGCCTGAGCCTTGTTGGCGCCCAGCTCGCGCAGATCATCGTCGGGATCCTTGGCGTCCTGGCGGTGTCGGGGGAGTACTCCAGCGGGATGATCCGGGCGACGCTCGCCGCCGTCCCGCGCCGGCTGCCGGTGTTGTGGGGCAAGGTCGTCGTGATCGGGGTGGTGAGCCTGGTGGTCGCCGTACCCGCCGCGCTCGGCGCGTTCTTCCTCGGCCAGTCGATCCTCGGCGACGGTGCGAACGCCGCCTTGTCCGACCCGGGAGTGACCCAGGCCGTGCTCGGCACCGGCGCGTACCTCGCGGCCATCGCGCTGCTCGGGCTCGCTCTCGGGGCCCTGCTCCGCCACGCGGCCGGCGCGATCGGAGCCCTGTTCGTGCTGCTGTGGCTGGCGCCCAACCTGCTCGGACTGCTGCTGCCGGCCAGCTGGGAGGACAACGTGCTGCCCTACCTGCCCTCGAACGCCGGGGCGTCGTTCACCTCGGTGGTCCCGCCCGACGGCATGCTCTCCGCCGGCACCGGTGCGGCCGTCCTGGTCGCCTGGTTGGTGGTCCTGCTCGGCACCGCAGCGGTCCTGCTCAAGCGCCGCGACGCCTGAGTCTCAGACCGGCGCCTGGGCCGAGGGGGTCGTGCGGATATCCGCATCGGCCTTCTCGGCCCGGCTGCGGAACAGGAACGGGATGGCCAGAGCCTGCACCGCTGCCCCGACGAGGTACGACCCGCCATAGCCCCAGAGGTCGGCGGAACGGCCGAGCAGCGGCTGGATCACCACGCCACCGGTGCTGCCCATGAGCGAGTCGAACGACAGGACCGTGGCCCGCTGAGCCGAGGGGATCAGGTCGTTGAGGTAGGCCTGCCGGATCGGGGTGACCGCCGCGAAGATGAGCCCCCAGAAGATCAGGATGACCAGGGCAAGCATGAAGGTGTTGGCCACGCCCAGCAGGGCGAGCAGGACGGCGCCGAGCAAGG
>JBDSXU010000336.1:0-1748 GCA_039926005.1 Marmoricola sp. | reverse complement strand
GAACAGCGAGACGAGGCGGCCGAGAAGTACCACGCGATCGAGGGCGGCCAGCAGACCCTGAGCAACCTGGCTGCCTACGTCACCGAGATCGCTCGGTCGGGAGTGGAGGGCTGATGGCCGCGAAGGTGTTCTTCAGCGTGTCGATGTCGCTGGACGGTTTCATCGCACCCGAGTCCCTCGAGGACTTGATGGGGCAGCAGTGGATGGAACTGCAGCAGTGGATCTTCCCGCAGCGGTTCTTCCGGGAGAATCTGTTGCTCGGCGAGGGCGGCGAGGAGGGGCGCGACAACGACATCGTGCGGGAGACGCATCTGCGCACCGGCGCTAGCGTCATGGGCAAGCGCCTGTTCGACGCCGGCGAGCAGGCGTGGCCGGAGGAGGCGCCGCTCCACACGCCGGTCTTCGTCGTGACCCACGAGAAGCGTGACCCCTGGGAGCGGCCTGGCGGGACCACCTTCCACTTCGTCAACGACGGCATCGAGCCCGCGCTCGACCAGGCCCGCGAGGCCGTCGGCGACCGGGACGTCCGCATCGCAGGCGGCGGCGCAAGATCCTGGAGTACGTGAACGCCGGCTTGGTCGACGAGTTCTCGATCGCGCTCTCACCCGTGCTGTTCGGCTCCGGAATCCGCCTGTTCGAGGGGGTGGTCGCGGGCCGCGTGGCCCTGGAGCAGGTCCGCGCGGAGCCGACACAGCGGGTGACCCACCTGACCTACGCAGTCCGGGAGCGGTAACTGCCTCGAACTCAGCGCTCTCCCGCCGAGGTCAGCAGCGCGGTGAGATCCTCGACATCCTCCCTGCTCAGGAGGGGATTCTCGTTCTACGACGCCGGCCCGAACAGCTCGACGAGATCTCGCGGAGCCAGGCCGACGAGCGTCTCTCGGTGGACACGACGCTCCCCGGGCGGCACGGCCACGTGGTTGGGCACGACGAGCACCCGACAGCCTGCGGACTCCGCCGAGGTCGCGCCGGTCGGTGAGTCCTCGATCGCGATCGTCGCCTCCGGCGCCAGACCGACCAGCTCCGCCGCACGCAGGTAGGGCTCCGGGTGCGGCTTGCCGTGGGACACCTCGTCGCCGCAGACCAGCGCCCTGAAGGAGTCCTCGGGCAGCGCCCGGACGACCGGTTCGACGAACCGGCGCCACGACATCGTCACGAGCGCACAAGGGATCTCGAGCTCACCAAGCGCGGCCAGGAGCTCGCGGGCACCCGGCAGCCACGGCACCTCTTCCTCGACGCGCCGGACCACCCCGTCAAGGAGCTCCTCGACGATCTGGCGCGGCGTGCGGTCGATGCCCATGTGCTCGCGCATGTACGTCGCTGAGTCGATCAGGTCCCCGCCGACCACGGCCAGGGCATCCTCCGGCGACCAGGTGCCGCCGTACTTCTCGGCGAGCGCGAACTCACAATCCATCCAGTAGGGCTCTGTGTCGACGAGGGTGCCGTCCATGTCCCACAGGACGGCCGCCGGCAGTCGGGACTCTCCATCTGGTGCCTGACCTGCAGCTACTCGAGACTTGGCGGTACTCAGAATGCCCTCCGAAATGCTTCACGCGACGAGCCATGCGACAACTCACCCTAAATCCAAGGTGCGCAGCATTCGCCATCGTCACGGCGAACCAGGGGCATCCAGACGCCGTCAGGTCCGTTCACTGGCACCGCGCACGCACCTGAACGGCATGAGCAACCACACCATCGCCACCCCCATCACCACCGGGGCCGAACTCCGGAGCAGCGACCGCGAGGTCC
>JBDSXU010000335.1:0-5925 GCA_039926005.1 Marmoricola sp. | reverse complement strand
CAGGCCCAGGAGACCTTCGACTCGCTCAGCCCCGTCACCGGCGACGTGGTCGGCACCTGGCCCATCCACTCCACCGAAGAGGTCAACGCGGCGGTTGCCCGCGCCCGCGAGGGTGCGGCCTGGTGGTCGGCGCTCAGCTTCGACGAGCGGGCCGATCGACTCAACGCCTGGACGGGCGTGATGACCCGCCGCGTCGCCCAGCTCGCGGACGTGGTGCACCAGGAGACCGGCAAGCCGCACAGCGACGCGACGCTCGAGGTGGCCCTTGCCCTGGACCACATCGCCTGGGCGGCCAAGAACGCGCGCAAGGTCCTCGGCCGCCACAAGGTGTCCTCGGGCCTGGTGATGGCCAACCAGGCCGCCACGGTGCAGTACCAGCCACTGGGCGTCATCGGGGTGATCGGCCCGTGGAACTACCCGGTCTTCACCCCGATGGGCTCGATCGCCTACGCGCTCGCCGCCGGCAACGCGGTGGTGTTCAAGCCCAGCGAGCTCACCCCGGGCGTGGGCCACTGGCTCGCGGGGACCTTCGCCGAGGTGGTCCCCGAGCACACGGTCTTCCAGGTCGTCACCGGCCTCGGGGAGACCGGCGCGGCCCTGTGTCGTGCAGGCGTGAACAAGCTCGCGTTCACCGGCTCGACGGCGACCGGCAAGAAGGTGATGGCCACCTGCGCGGAGACCCTGACCCCGGTGGTGATCGAGGCGGGCGGCAAGGACGCGGTCCTGGTCGACGAGGACGCCGACCTCGATGCTGCTGCCGACGCCACGCTGTGGGGCGCAGCGAGCAATGCGGGTCAGACGTGCATCGGTGTCGAGCGGGTCTACGTCCATGGTCGGGTGTACGACGAGTTCCTGTCCCGGCTCCTCGACAAGGCCCGGGACCTGAAGGCGGAGGACGCCCCAGAAGCCAAGATCGGGCCGATCACGATGCCCAGCCAGCTGGCCGTGATCAGCTCGCACATCCGCGATGCCCTCGACCGGGGCGGCCGGGCGTTGCTCGGAGGCCCGGACGCGGTCGGTGAGCGCTACGTGCAGCCGACCGTGCTGGTCGATGTACCAGAGGACTCCCTGGCGGTGCAGGAGGAGACCTTCGGCCCGACTGTGACGGTCACCCGCGTCAACGACATGGACGAGGCGGTCGCCAAGGCCAACGGCACCCGCTACGGACTCGGTTCCACGGTCTTCTCCAAGGCCCGGGGGATGGAGCTCGCGTCGCGGATCCGGTCCGGCATGACCGCCGTCAACGGCGTGATCACCTTCGCGGCGATCCCGTCGCTGCCATTCGGTGGTGTCGGCGACTCGGGCTTCGGCCGGATCCACGGGCCCGACGGTCTCAAGGAGTTCACCTACGCCAAGGCGATCGCGCGGCAGCGGTTCAAGCCGATTCTCGCCCTGACGAGCTTCACCCGCACCGCCCGGGCCGACAAGCAGCTGACGCAGATCATCACGATGCTCCACGGCCGTGGATCAACACTCCAGAAGTGACCGTTCCCGGGAGCACCTGACGCGCTACGGCGCGGCCGCGGCTCCGCACTTCGAGCTGGCTTTCGCTCGCGGCAGGACCTCGCTGAAGGCACGGCGTGCGCGGCTGCGCTCCAAGCTCTGGCAGGTCGGGCAGTGTGCGGTGGCCGCCGGGGTCGCCTGGACGGTGGCCACGTCCGTGTTCGGTCACGCACAGCCGGTCTTCGCTCCCGTCGCGGCGGTGGTGAGCCTCGGGACGTCGTACGGCCAGCGGATGCGGCGTGTCTTCGAGGTGTCGGTGGGAGTGGCCATCGGGGTCCTCGTCGCCGACGCCATCACGGCCTGGGTGGGTTCGGGTGCCTGGCAGATCGCCGTGATCGTGGCGCTCGCCATGTGCTGTGCCTTGCTGCTCGACCAGGGTGTCGTGTTCGTCAACCAGGCGGCCATCCAGGCGATCTTCGTGAGCACGCTGCTGCCGACCTCCGGGGCGGCCTTCACGCGCTGGACGGACGCCCTGATCGGCGGCGGGGTGGCCCTCGTGGCGGCTGCGGTCGTGCCGCGGGCGCCGTTGCGTCGTCCGCGTGAGCAAGCCGGTGTGGTCGTCCGCAAGATCGCCCTGCTCCTGCGCGCGGCGGAGGAGAGCATTCTCGACGGTGACGCCGACCGCGCCCTGGACGTGCTGCGTGACGCTCGCTCGACCGACGAGCTGGTGGTCGAGCTGCGTGCGGCCGCCGACGAGGGGTTGTCGGTCGTGCGCTCCTCCCCGTTCCGGCGCCGCCACAAGGGCAGGGTCCGGGCGATGGCCGAGCTCGTCGAGCCCCTCGACTTCGCGCTGCGCAACACCCGTGTGCTCGTACGACGGGTGGCGGTGGCGTGCTACCGACGGGAGCCGATCCCCCGGGCGTACGCCACGCTGCTCGAGGACCTTGCGGACTGTGCCGACGCGATCTCCGACGAGCTCGGTGCCGGCCGTGCAGCCACCGCGGTCCGCGACCGGCTGGTGAAGCTGGGGCGGGCTACCTCGCACGTGGAGCAGACCAACGACCTGTCCGCCGAGGTGATTCTGGCGCAGGTGCGTTCGCTGGTGGCCGACCTGCTCGCGGTGACGGGGATGGACCCGCTCGCCGCCACCGACCAGATCCCGCGGATGGGGGACTGATCCCAGGAATCAGCCGGTGCTCAGAGCTCGCGGACGACCGAGTCCACCACTGCGACGAGGTCGCCGTCGGTGAGTGTTGCAACCTGACGCTGGCGTTGGTAGGACGCCCCGCGGCGCGGGATCTCCTCGACAAGCGCGAGGTCGGCGGCACAACCCAGGCGCTCGGCCACCGGAGCGAGGTGCTCGACGAGCTCGTGCAGGTCCTCCTGGATCAGTCGCTCATTGGAGTGCTCGTCGAGGATGATCCAGGCGTCCAGGCCGTAGCGGGCGGCGCGCCACTTGTTCTCCTGCACGTGCCAGGGCGGCAGGTGTGCCAGCGTCTCGCCACGCTCGAGCCGGTCGGACAGGTCGACGACCAGACAGTGGGTGAGCGCGACGAGTGCCCGCATCTCCCACAGGGTGGAGACGCCGTCGCAGATCCGGATCTCGACCGTGCCGAGGTGCGGGGCTGGACGTACGTCCCAGCGGATCTCGTTGATCTCCTCGATGACGCCGGTGGTGATCAGGTCCTGGGCATAGTGCTCGAAGTCGCCCCAGGTCTCGAACTGGAAGGGCAGCCCGGCCGTCGGCAGCTGTTGGAACATCATGGCGCGGTTGCTGGCATAGCCGGTGTCGGTGCCGGCCCAGATCGGCGAGGAGGCGGAGAGGGCCTGGAGGTGGGGGTACCACTTGAGCAGGGCCGAGACGATGGGCATCACGTGCTTGCGACGTACGCCGACATGGACGTGCACGCCCCAGATCAGCATCTGACGGCCCCACCACTGGGTGCGCGCGATCAGCTCCTCGTAGCGGTGACCCGGCGTGAGGAGCTGGTGGGACCACTCGGCGAAGGGATGGGTCCCCGCCGAGTAGAGGTCGACGCCGAGCTCGTCGGCGAGGGGGCGGACGAGGTCGATCAGCGCCGCGAGCTCGTCGAGCGCCTGACCGGTGGTGTGGCAGATTCCGGTGGTGAGCTCGACGGTGTTGCGGAGCAGCTCCTTGTGGATCCGCGGCTGCGGACCGTGTCGCTGCAGGCCGAGGTCGAACAGCTCGGAAGCCGCGTTGACGAGGTCGCGGGACTGCTTGTCCACCAGGGCGAACTCCCACTCCACACCCAGCGTGGGCTCGTGGGAATCGGCGAACTCGATGGACACGCTCTCATCGTTCCACGCCTCGGTGGGACCTCGATCAGGGCGTGGCGGTCGGCGAGGCCATCGAGGCAGCCGCCGCGCGGGCGAACGACCCGTCGGCGTTGCGGTAGCCCTTCGCGTTGATCAGGTAGACCACGAACCCGCCGACGTTGCGCTCGACCTGCAGGGTGGCGTGCTTGCCGACCAGGCCGGAGAACTCGTCTGCGTTCGACTCCTGGCTGCCGTCACCGTCGTAGTCCGAGCTGGCACGGTCCCCCAGGGTGCTGGCAGTTCCGAGGTCGAGCGCGGTGCCGCCCAGGCAGAAGCTGGCGCCACAGGCCGTCCAGGTGCCGGTGACCGTGACCAGCTTGGGGCCCGTCGGCGTCGGCTTGGGGGTCGGCGTGGGTGTGGGGGACGGTGTGGGCGTCGGCTTGGGCACGGGTGTGGGCGTCGGTTTGGTGGGCCTCGGGGCGGGCTTGTTGGCCGTGTGCTGCTTCGTGATGTGCTTCTTTGTCACCGGCTGCTTGGCCCTGCCCTGGCTCCTCGTCCTGGCCGCAGGCGGGGGCGGCGGCGAAGGCAGGGCGAACACGCCGGTCTGGTAGCCGGAGACGAAGGACAGCACGAGCTGGACGTAGTAGTCGGAGTGGTTGTAGCGGAACGCCGCTCGGGACATGCCGGCCGGGTCGGCAAGACTGCCGCCGGCGCCACACAGGTAGACGGCCGAGCCCAGGGCACTGTCGTCGATGTCGTCGGGGTTCATCTTCGCGTCGCCGTCGCCGTCACGGGCGACCGCGCGCCACGTCTGGGGCAGGAACTGCATCTGCCCCACGGCCCGGTCCCAGACCAGGTCATGGTCCAGGGTGCCGTTGTCGGAGTCGTGGATCGCGGCGAACGGACCTGCGCCGTTGAGCTGGGGCCCGCGGATCTCGGGGCGCGAGACGCCGTCGGAGCCGAGCTGGGCGCCGGCGAAACGGCCGTGATTGGACTCGACCCGGCCGATGGCGGCAAGCAGGGTCCAGGAGATGTTGCAGCCCGGGTCCGACTTCGCCATCACCATCTCGGCGTGCCGGTAGGCGCGCAGCGCGGCCTCGGGCACGTCGTTGCTGCCGGTGCTGCTGATCTCGTAGAACTGGTGGTCGCTGCGGGTGCCGTGCGCACGCTTGTGCCTGTCCTTCTGGCTCATCAAGACGGTGCCGGGAACGACGGCCTGGGGAGCGGTCAGCTGCCAGAAGAACCCGTGGGCCGCCAGGCTCGGAACGAGGGACGAGGACGGATCAGCGCTCGCCTCGGCACTTTCGAGAACACCGGTCTCGGGTGTGGTCGCGGCCACCGCCGCGACGCCGGTGGCGACAACCGCGGTGGACAGGGCGAGGGTGCTGAGCAGCGCCCAAAGGGACTTCATGGGGGGACTTTCGTACGATATCGGGTGGGCATTCACACCCTATGCGGGCACACGCGGCATTTTAGCCAGAAGGGTGCAATGGCACCGAAACGGCTAACAAGCTCGCCACCGGTCTAGACAAGTGGGCTGGTTCAGCGGTGGTGCAACCGGGTCAGCCAGTCGCGATGGGTCCCATCGAAGGGCGCCGTGCTGTTCTCGACGGCGCCCAGGATCTCCTGGCAGCTGGCGACGGCCTGCTCGATGACCTCGTCGGGGTAGCCCAGGGACACCCGGTGCTCGGCGAACTCGTCCTCGTCGTCGACCCAGACGCGGCCGGTCGTCCCACGGATCACGTCGAGGTCGAGGTCCACCGCGCGCACCAGCCCCTCGCCGTGCCACACGGCCGGAGTGGCCACGTCGACGTAGATGTCGAACGGTCTCCTCAGGTCGTCGCCATAGAAGGTGGCCAGCCACCAGGCGTCGTGCGGCACCAGGGTCACGTGGTCGGCGGTCGCCTGGAAGGCACGCGTCGGGCTGGCCAGGAGCGTCCCGCGGGTGATACCGACCCACGTCCCGTGCACGTCCACGCCGAGGAAGATGCTGTCGAACTCCCAGTGCGGGTCGTCGGGCCACTTGCGGCACTCGACGCGGACAGGGCGCGGCATGACGCGAGGATACGTCGGGCACGCACTCGGATCGCGGCCAGCTTCCTGCCTTTGGCGGCCCTGTGGTGAAGGTGGAAGCGATCGCCACACTCGGCGCCGGTCGGGGGCGCCGGTCGGGGGCGCCGGTCGGGGGCGCCGGTCAGGGGCGCC
>JBDSXU010000334.1:0-14368 GCA_039926005.1 Marmoricola sp. | reverse complement strand
CCCCGCGACGGCCTCCTCCCGCCCGGCGAGCAGGCGGCCCTCGTTGTCGTAGACCGCCAGACGGCCGCCGAGCACCTGCGCCAGCACGTCGACGACCTCGACCAGCCCACCCCCGTGGAGGAGCACGTCGGTCAGCAGGTCGTGGGCGTTCGCTGCCCGTTCGGTGGCCTCGGACGCCGCGCGAAGCTCGGCGTTGGCATCGTTGGCTGCGGCGACCGCAGCGCGAACCTGCTCGAAGAGCCGCGCGTTCTCGAGCGCCACCGCGGCGTGCGCGGCGAATGAGGTCAGCAGCGCGACCTCGGTCGCCGGGAACGGCCGGACCGTGCGGTGCACGGCCAGGAGAGCGCCGATGACCTTGCCCTCGACGGTGAGGGGTACGCCGAGAATGGCGCGGATCTGCTCACCGTCGACCGCGCTGTCGATGTAGTCGCGGTGCACGAAGCGAGGGTCGGCCTGGTAGTCCTCGGTGAAGTACGGCGCTCCCGACTGCGCCACCAGCCCGAGCAGGCCGGTGCCCAGCGGCAGGCGCAGCTTGCGGAACTCGGGGGTGAGCGCGCCGTCGGTCACCCTCATGTAGGAGGCGCCCTCGGCCTCGTCGTTGAGCGAGAGGTAGGTCATGTCCGCATGCAGGAGAGCGCGGGCCCGCCGGACGATCGCCGCGAGGATCGCGTCGAGGTCGCGAATCGCGGTCAGGTCCCTCGCTGTCTCGTAGAGCGCCGACAGTTCGGCCTCCCGGCTGCGCTGCCGCTCCATCTGCTCGTGGATCCGTACGGTGAGGGCGTGCTGCGCGCGCAGCGTGGCGACCTGCTCCGGCGAAGCACCGGAGATCTCCCCCTCCGCCACGACCCGGTCGAGCTCCTCGCGCGTCGCCCCGGCGAAGAGCATCTCCAGGAACTGCGCGGCGACCTCCATGGGGCGATCCTGCCAGCGTTGTGCCGGAGATCGAGGTGCGTGCGGGCGGCGAGGGTGCAGGTTTCCTCAAACGTCGTGGTCGAGACCCACACGGAGCACCCGTAGAATTGGTCGGATGCCCTCCTCCGACCCGCGCACCCTCGCCGACCAGTTCCGCAGCTGGCCCGACGAACAGTTGTCCGCGCTGCTGGAGTCACGACCCGACCTGGCCACGCCGGCGCCGCACGACTCCTCGCAACTGGCGGCCCGCGTCGTCGTGAAGGCCTCGGTGCTGCGCGCGCTGGACGGTCTCGACGCGCTCGAACTGACCGTCCTGCAGGCATTGGTGCAGGACACCGACTCGGCCGCGCTGCCGGCCTCGTCCGGGGGGGTGGCGGGCGCTGTCGAGCGCCTGGAGCAGCTGGCGCTGGTGTGGGGATCGCCGAGGCGACCGGTGCTCGTCGTGGGCGACCTGCTGCGGCTGCCGGCCGGCCCGCCGATCGAGGAGCTGCCCGCTCTGCTCGAAGAGCTGGACCCGCCGGCACGAGCGATCCTCGACCACCTCGACGACACCGGTGCCGACGGCCGGTGGAGTGGTCGCCCGGGCCCGACCGCTGACCTCGTTGGCTCTGGTCTGCTGGCCCGGCTCGACGATCGACACGTGACGCTGCCCTGGTCCGTGCGCTTGGGGCTGGCGCACGGCCGGGGCCGGCCGATCGACCACCCGCCCGAGCTGGCCAAGTCCGAGCGCGCCCAGGGCCTCGTGGACCGCGCGGCGGCAGGCGCGGCCTTCGAGTTCGTACGCCGCACCGACCTCCTGCTCGACCGCTGGGGCACCAACCCGCCCCCGGCATTGAAGGCCGGCGGGCTCGGCGTGCGAGAGCTTCGCGCAGCGGCCACGCTGCTGCACGTCGAGATCGACATCGCCGCCCTCGTGATCGAGACCGCGTCCGCGGCTGGTCTGGTCGACCAGGGCATGAGCGACGACGTCGACGCCGGCTGGTTGCCCACCGACTCCTTCGACACCTGGCAGCTCGGCTCGACCTCACAGAGGTGGGCCACCCTGACCCGGGCATGGCTCGCCAACCCGCGGCTCGTCTCCGCGGTCGGTGGACGCGTCGCCGACAAGCCGGTGAACGCGCTCTCCCCCGACCTGGCCCGCAGCTGGCAGGTCGGGCTGCGTACCGACGTCCTCGCCGAGCTCGCCGGCCTCCCCACCGGCCACGCCCTGGCCGCGGGGACCGGACTGGCGTCCCTCATCGCGCGGATGCGCTGGCGGCGACCGAGGCGGCCGACCATGCGGCTCAACCAGGTCGGCCCGACGCTCGCGGAGGCGGCGCTGCTCGGGATCACCGGGCTGGACGGGCTGTCCGGCTTCGGCCGCCAGGCGATCGCCGGCGAGGATCCCGCCAAGAGCCTCGACAGGCTCCTGCCTGCGCCGGTCGATCATGTGCTGCTCCAGGCCGACCTGACCGCGATCGCACCGGGTCCGTTGGAGCAGGACCTCGCTCACAAGCTCGCGCTCCTCGCCGATGTCGAGTCGCGCGGTGGTGCGACGGTCTACCGCTTCGCCGCCTCATCGGTGCGACGGGCCTTCGACGCCGGCTGGTCGGCGGCCGAGGTGCACGACTTCGTGGCCGCGACCTCGCGCACTCCGGTCCCGCAGTCGCTCACCTTCCTGGTCGATGACGTGTCCCGCCGGTTCGGCACCCTGCGCACCGGGCACGCCGAGTCGTTCCTCCGCAGCGACGACGAGACCGCGTTGACCGAGCTCGTGCACGCGCCCGGAGCCGATGCGCTGCGCCTGCGCCGGATCGCTCCCACGGTGGTGATCTCCGACGTACCCCTCGCAACGCTGCTCCCCCGCCTCCGCGAGCTCGGGCTTGCTCCGGTGGTCGAGGCTGTCGACGGGACGGTCCGGGTGACCCGTCCGGACGTGTTCCGGGCGCGCTCAAGACGCAGGGCCGGGTCGGCGGCCACCGGTGTCCGCCACGTCGCCCGGACCGCGGCCGTCGTCACCGCGATCCGGGCCGGGGACCGCTCGTCGGCCGCCCGCCCGATGCGCGGCACGAGCGCGTCGAGCCCCACGGAGGTGATCGCCATGTTGCGCACGGCCGCCGAGGCCAACGAGCAGCTGGTCATCGGCTACGTCGGCAACGACGGCACCGTCGCCGAGCGCCTGGTCCGCCCCGAACGGGTCGAGGGCGGCCGGCTCTCGGCGTACGACGAGCGCAGCGACTCAGCGCGCACCTTCGCGATCCACCGGATCACCGCGGTGTCCCGGCCGGTCTGAGCGGTGCAGGACTGCCCGAGAACCCGAACCGGTTCGTCCCCAGACCCAGTCGACCGATGAGTCCGCCTGGTCGACCGGGTCCAAGTCGTCAAGATCCCCGACCGGAGGAGACCCCGATGATCGACCTTGTCCAGACGACGGAACGGACCAGTGCCGTCGTGTCCGCCGTGAGCGACGACCAGCTCGACGCCCCGACGCCCATCGGTCAGCCGGTTCGCGTGGTCCTCAACCACCTGCTGGGCCTCGCGACCGCATTCACTGACGCCGCCGCCAAGGTGACCGGCCCCACGACCTCGACCCCTCCGAGCCCCGACGATGGACCGCTTCGAGACGACTGGCGGCGTGAGCTCGAGGAGCGGCTGCACGAGCTCGCCGAGGCGTGGCGGGCCGAGGACGCCTGGGCCGGGATGACCATGGCCGGAGGCGTGAAGCTGCCCGCCGAGGTCTGCGGCCTCGTCGCCCTCGACGAGGTCTTGCTGCACGGGTGGGACGTGGCCCGCGCCACCGGTCAGTCCTACCGCCCGAGCGATGTCGAGTGCGAGGCGGTGCAGCCGGTCGTCACGCCGGATCCCGAGCGTCCCGACGGGGCGGGCCGTGATGGCCTGTTCGGTACGGTCGTTGCCGTGCCCGCCGACGCCCCCGTCTTCCACCGCGTACTCGGCCTGGCCGGACGTGACCCTGAATGGAGCTGAGAGCCGAGTGCAGACCATCGGCCTGATCGGCGGAATGAGCTGGGAGTCCACCGCCATCTACTACCGGCTGGCGAACGAGCTCGTCCGGGACCGGCTCGGTGGGCTGCACTCGGCCCGCATCGTGATGACGTCGGTCGACTTCGCGGAGGTGGAGGAGCTGCAGGCCTCGGGCCAGTGGGACCGGGCAGGAGAGCTGATGGTCGCCGAGGCAGCCCGGCTGGAGGATGCGGGCGCCGACTTCCTGGTGCTCTGCACCAACACGATGCCAAGGTCGCCGACGTGGTCGAGGCATCGGCGGCGATCCCCCTCCTCCACCTTGGCGACGTCACGGCCGACGCCGTTCGTGATGCCGGCCTCGACACCGTCGGGCTGCTCGGCACCGCCTTCACCATGTCGCAGGACTTCTACCGTGGACGCCTCGAGTCACACGGCCTGACGGTGATCGTCCCGGGCGAGGACGAACAGTCCCTGGTGCACCGGGTGATCTACGACGAGCTGTGCCAGGGCGTGGTGCTCGAGGAGTCGCGACGCGCCTACCTCGAGGTCATCGACCAGCTCGTGGATCGCGGCGCCCGGGGCATCATCCTGGGCTGCACTGAGATCGAGCTGCTCATCACGTGGGACGACGTTTCGGTCCCCACGTTCCCCACCACCCGCCTCCATGTCGAGGCGGCGGTCGAGCGGGCGCTCGCCTGAAGCAGGCGTTGCCGAGACGGGAACGTTTCAGGCGGTGGACGCAGGGGCGCGGGAACCCCACTATCGGACATATCTTCCTCTCATGCCTCATGCAGACTGGGTGGGGGTCAGGCGCTACCTGACGAGCGCGATCGAGGGACTTGCGGAGTCCGAGTTCCTCGTCCTGGGCGAGTCCTGTCCTGCCCCCGGCCCACGGCGCGGACTCTTCGGCCGGCAGCCCAGGCCGGTCTCCTCCCGCTACGTCCAGGCCCTGCGCATCGACGACGTCTTGTCGGCCGAGTGCGTGGGCGCCACCTCGCTGGGCGGCACCTGGCACATGGACGACGCCACCATCGCGCAGCTGTGCGGCATGGGCTGGCTCACCCCGGCCGCGTGCGAGGCGGCGTACGGCTACCTCACTCCCAACTTCGAGCTGTACGTCGAGCTGGCCGACTTCGCCGGTCTCTCCAGCCTGATGGTCTCCAGTCTTGCCGTTCTCGGCACCCACCCCGGCAGCCTCGTGCTCGAGTGCTCCAGCGGTGGCCTGAGCGCCGTGGGGGGCTGAGCCGCACCGAGTGGTCGGGCAGCCACCGGACCGGGCTGCGCCCCGGCGAAGCGTCGGTCCGTAGGATCGACCATCTATGAATGATGGCCCACTGATCGTCCAGTCGGACAAGACCTTGCTCCTCGAGGTCGACCACGAACAAGCCGACGCATGCCGTAAGGCGATTGCGCCGTTCGCCGAGCTGGAGCGCAGCCCCGAACACATCCACACCTACCGGCTCACGCCGCTCGGGCTGTGGAACGCGCGCGCTGCCGGCCACGACGCCGAGCAGGTGGTCAACGTGCTGCTCACCTTCAGCCGCTACGCCGTCCCGCACGCGCTGCTGGTCGACGTTGCCGAGACGATGGCGCGCTACGGACGGCTCCGCCTGGACAAGCACCCGGTGCACGGCCTCGTGCTGAGCAGCATCGACCGGGCGGTCTTCGAGGAGGTCATCCGCGCCAAGAAGATCGCCGGCATGATCGGCGAGCGGCTCGATGACGACAGTGTCGCCGTACACCCGAGCCAGCGCGGCAACCTCAAGCAGGCCCTGCTCAAGCTCGGCTGGCCGGCCGAGGACTTCGCCGGCTACGTCGACGGCGAGGCGCACCCCATCGCGCTCGACGAGTCCGAGTGGACGCTGCGCCCCTACCAGCGGGAGGCGGCCGACTCCTTCTGGCACGGCGGCTCCGGGGTCGTCGTACTCCCCTGCGGCGCCGGCAAGACCCTCGTGGGCGCCGCCGCCATGGCCCAGGCGCAGGCCACAACGCTGATCCTGGTGACCAACACGGTCAGCGCCCGCCAGTGGAAGTCCGAGCTGATCAGGAGGACCAGCCTCACCGAGGACGAGATCGGCGAGTACAGCGGCGCCAAGAAGGAGGTCAAGCCGGTCACGATCGCGACCTATCAGGTGCTGACCATGCGCCGGAAGGGCGTCTACCCCCACCTCGAGCTGCTCGACGCCAAGGACTGGGGCCTGATCGTGTACGACGAGGTGCACCTTCTGCCCGCACCCATCTTCCGGATGACCGCCGACCTGCAGGCCCGCCGCCGCATCGGGCTGACCGCCACGCTGGTGCGCGAGGACGGCCGCGAGGGCGACGTGTTCAGCCTGATCGGCCCCAAGCGCTACGACGCCCCGTGGAAGGACATCGAGAGCCAGGGCTGGATCGCCCCCGCCGACTGCGTCGAGGTGCGGGTCACCCTGCCCGAGGGCGAGCGCCTCGCCTACGCGACGGCCGAGCCCGAGGAGCGCTACCGGCTCGCGAGCTGCACCCACGCCAAGGTCCTGATCGCCGAGCAGCTGGTCAAGCGACACCAGGGTGAACCGACGCTCGTGATCGGCCAGTACCTCGAACAGCTCGACGAGCTCGCCGCGCACCTCGGTGCCCCGGTCATCAAGGGCGAGACCACCGTCAAGGAGCGCGAGCGCCTTTATGCGGAGTTCCGCTCGGGCGAGATCGACCTGCTCGTGGTCTCCAAGGTGGCCAACTTCTCCATCGACCTGCCGAGTGCAGCTGTGGCGATCCAGGTCAGCGGCTCCTTCGGGTCCCGGCAGGAGGAGGCGCAGCGCCTCGGCCGGCTGCTGCGGCCCAAGGAGAAGGGGCCCGACGGCACCCAGAAACCGGCCCGGTTCTACACGATCGTCAGCCGCGACACGGTCGATGCCGACTTCGCCCAGAACCGTCAGCGCTTCCTCGCCGAGCAGGGCTACGCCTACCGCATCGTGGATGCGGGGGATCTGTGAGAACCCGCCCCTCGTAGGCTGTTTCGGTGAGCAAACCCCAAGTCCTCCTCCTCGAGAACATTCACCCCGCGGCGACCGGGGTCTTCGAGCGTGCCGGTTTTGTCGTGCACACCCGGTCCGGTTCGCTGGGCGAGGACGAGCTGATCGAGGCGCTGCAGGGCATCTCGATGGTCGGCATCCGGTCGAACACCAAGCTGACCGAGAAGGTGCTGGCCAGCGCACCCGACCTGCTCGGGGTGGGTGCGTTCTGCATCGGCACGAACCAGATCGACCTCGGGGCTGCAGCCCAACGCGGCATCGCCGCCTTCAACGCGCCGTACTCCAACACCCGCAGCGTGGTCGAGCTCGTCATCGGCGAGATCATCGCGTTGGCTCGGCGTCTGACCGAGAAGACCTCTCGGATGCACGACGGCATCTGGGACAAGTCGGCGATGGGCAGCCACGAGGTGCGCGGCCGCACCCTGGGGATCGTCGGCTACGGCAACATCGGCACCCAGCTGTCCAACCTTGCCGAGTCGCTGGGCTTCCGGGTGATCTTCTTCGACACCGCCGACCGGCTGGCGCACGGCAACGCCCGCCGGGTCGGCACCCTCGAGGAGCTCCTTGCCGAGGCCGACGTGGTCTCGCTGCACGTCGACGGACGACCGGGCAACGCGGGGCTCTTCGGCGCCGCCCAGTTCGCCACGATGAAGCCGCGATCGATGTTCATCAACGCCTCCCGCGGCATGGTCGTAGACGACGTCGCCCTCCGTGAGAACATCCTGTCCGGACACATCGCCGGCGCCGCGCTCGACGTCTTCCCGGTCGAGCCCAAGGCCCAGGGCGAGCCCTTCGAGTCCACGCTGCGCGGCCTGCCCAACGTGATCCTCACCCCCCACGTCGGCGGTTCGACACAGGAGGCCCAGGAGGAGATCGGCTTCTTCGTCTCAGGCAAGCTGTCGAAGTTCCTCCACGCCGGCAGCACCGAGCTGTCGGTGAACCTGCCCGAGGTGGCAGTCCCCCGGCTCGAGAGCGGTTCTCGGATCGCACTCCTGCACCACAACATCCCCGGCGTGCTCGCCTCGGTGAACCAGCTGCTCGCCGTACAGGAGGCCAATGTGACGGCGCAGTACCTTTCCACCCGCGGAGAGCAGGGCTACGTCGTCACCGACATCTCCACCGGGCTCCCCGACGGAGCGCTGGACGGTCTGCGCGGCGCCGACCCCACGATCTGGCTGCGCACGTACTGAAGGCCTCAGTCCTCGACGGGGATGCCGAGGGCTCGGGACAGCGCGTCGTCGACGAGCATCCGCCAGGACCTGATCCTGTCGACGTCGACCGACCCCCGCGTCCATGAGCCACCCACCCGGGCCGAGGACCCGATCGCGAAGCGGCGTACGCCGGCCCGCGCCAGCCACGGGACCTGGTCAGGGGTCAGCCCGCTGCCGGCCGTGACCAGCTCGGCCACCCGTGGGTCGCGGGTAGCCCGCGCGATCAGCTCCTCGGCGCCATGCGCGAGACCACGCGTGGATCCCGCGGAGATCACCGACTCCAGTCCGGGCAACCCGATCACGTCACGCCAGGCATGGTCGGCGTCGAGCGCCACGTCGAAGCCGTGGAAGAGCCACGGCACGCCACCCAGCTCGGAGCACATCTCCGCGCAGCTCGCGCGGTCGATCTCCAGGTCGCGGTCGAGGAAGCCGTAGGCCACCCCGCGCGCCCCGAGCTCGATGAAGGTCTGCCCGAGGACCACCTCCCGGGCGAAGTGTTGTGCACGCGTGCGGAGCACGACCCAGACCGGCACATCGCTCTCCTTGAGGACCGCGGAGACCATCGCTGGTTCGGGCGACCAGTGCCCGTCCTCGGGGTCAGCACTCAGCAGGAGTCGGTCCGCTCCACCCTTCGCGGCGGCCTCGGCGTCCCGCGCGTGCAGTACGACGACGTCGAGCTCGGCGCTCTCGCCGGCACCGTAGCCGGGTCCATCCACTTGGTCAGGGGTCACAATGGACATCGTGACATCCCACGACGTCGTCATGAGGGCACGCGCCCTGGTTTTGCACGACCTCGAGAGCACCGGCGTCGCGGACCCGGCCACCGTCTCGGTCCTGGAGTCGGCGCTCTCGGACCGCGGCTGGTGGCTCGAGCAGTGGGCGGAGGGGCGCGACTTCGTGGTGGGGCTGGTGGCACAAGACGTGCAGGACGCCCTGCTGCAGACGAGCGGCCGCTGGCCACTGTGCCGGGCCTGCGACCTGCTGGACCCGCACGCGCTCTACGTCCACCCCGACCTGGGCGGTCCTGAGCCCACCTGGGTGTGCGAGCAGGCCGGCATCCCGGTGGCTCCGGTGGGCGGGCTCTGAGGCTCTGCGTGGAACCGGGCCGCCGACAGCGCGGACCTCCCGACCCGGATCCTCAGCGCAGGTGCTCGGGTCTGAGCACGGGGACCCAGAGGGTGTAGCGGTCCGCACGGTAGACGCTGCGGGTGACCTCCACGACGTTCTCGCGGCAGAACGCGCGCCGTGAGATGTGCAGGACCGGCGAGCCCGGCTCGAGCTCGAGCAGCACGGCCTCCTCCTCGGTCGCGATCCCGGCCAGCACGGAGTCCTCACCCCAGGTCGGCATCAGGTCGCGCATGGCGAACCAGAAGTAGAGGCTGGCGGGTAGCGCCTCATCCAGGAAGTTGGGGAACAGGTCCAAGGAGAGGTAGACGTGCTGGATCGCCATGGGCACGCCGTCAGCCAGCCGCAGGCGCTGCCAGTGGGCGATTGCCGTGCCCTCCTCGACCTCGAGGGCACGCGCGACGCCGGGGCCGGCGCTCTCACGGCGGGCCAGGAGGGTCTTGGACTCGGGCTTCTTGCCGCGCCGCTCCATCTCCTCGGTGTAGGCCGAGAGTCGCATCTGCATGTCGATGAGCGGCTTGGTCACGAAGGTCCCGCGACCGGCCACGCGTTCCAGCAGGCCCTGTGCCACGAGGGCGTCGATGGCGTGCCGCACTGTCATCCGGGCAACGCCGAACTGCTCGGCCAGGTCACGCTCGGAGGGTGCCGGGGTTCCGGGTTCGGCGCTGACGATGACTGACCGGACGTACTCGCGGACCAGCACATGCTTTCGCCCGCGCCTGCCTCCGCCTCGCGGCGAGTGCTCGTCCACCGGTGAGCTCCTTCTTCCCGTCGTGACCTGAAACCTAGCCGCCAACGGTCGCGCTTGGGGACAGATACCCCCAAGATTTCACGCCCAGCGCACGCTCTGTGAGGGAAAGCGCCTCAGATCACTCGGTCCCGATGGCTTGGAGCACATCGAGGCGGGCGGCGCGTCGGGCTGGCAGCCGTGCCGCGAGCAGTCCGATCACCACAGCCGCGAGCAGGTAGATCCCCAGGATCTGCCACGGGATCCGGGTCACCTCGAGTCCTTCGTCGCGCAGGGAGGCCATCAACGCGATGCCGAAGACGAGGCCCATACCGATGCCCATCAAGGCACCGAGCACGGCAATCGCAACTGACTCGAGGCTGACCATCCGGCGCATCTGCCGCCGGTCAACGCCGATGGCTCGCAACAGCCCGATCTCGCGCGTGCGCTCGATGATGGAGAGGCCCAGGGTGTTGACCACCCCGAGCACCGCGATGATCAGCGCCAGCCCCAGCAGCGCGTAGATCATCAGGATCAGGGGGTCTATCGAGGCCCGCTGCTCCGCGGCGTACTCGGTCTGGTCCTTGACGGTGATGATCGGCAGCTTCGCGGTCGCCTTCTCCAGCTCGGCCTTCACGTCGGCAGAGTTCGCTCCCGGATCCAGCTTGAGCAGCAGGCTCGAGTCCTGCGCGGCGAAGCCGCCTTGCTTGAGCGCGTCCAGCGTGGTGAGGAAGCCGGCGAACTCGGCGTCATGGATCCCCACGATGCGCAGCTTGGTGGGCCCCTTCGGGAACCGGAAGGTCAGCTCCTGGCCGACCTTGTAGTGGTTGTCCTTCGCCACCTTCTTGCTGACCAGCATCGTGTTGCCGGTGAAGTCGGCGAGCGAGCCGGCCTGAAGGTCCAGGCGCAGCACCTTCGACAGCGTCGCCGGGTCGGCGCCGGTGATGAACTTGCGGTCACCGCCGAGCTTGGCCATCGCTGAGCGGAACCGGGTCACCGACTGGACACCGGGTTCCTTGCTGGCCATCGTCGCGATCTGGGGCGAGAAACCCGCGCCGACGGCGTTGCTGATCACGATGTCGCCGAGGAAGGTGCGCTGGACCGTCCGGTCGATGCTCGCCTTCGCCGAGGCGCCGGCGATGGACATCGTGGTGACGAGGGTCAGGCCGATCATCAGGGCGGACGCGGTGGCCGCCGTACGCCTCGGGCTGCGCAGTGAGTTCTGTCCAGCGAGCACCCCGATGCTGCCGAACAGCCGACGGTAGATCCCGGCGGCCAGCGCCAGGAACGGCTGCGAGGTGACCGGGCTGGCCGCTGCCATCCCCAGCATCGCGAGCAACGCACCGGCGCCCACCCAGTAGCCCTGCTTCGGCACGTGGGTGAACAGGCCGACGGCACCCGCGGCGACGCCCGCCAGCATCATCAGGCCTCCGACAAGGAGCCGGCGTCGCATCGAGGACTCGGGCATCGCGACGTCGTCGCGAAGTGCGGCGATCGGCGGGATCAGGCTGGAACGCCTCGCCGGGAGGTACGCCGCGACCATGGTCACCACGAGCCCGACCGCGAAGGCCGCCACCGGCGTGCGCCAGCCGAAGACGAGCGAGGTGCCGGAGAGGTCGAGACCGATCCTGCCGAACAGCGCGCGGATCCCGATGGCCAGCAACACCCCGAGGCCGAGCCCGATGATGCTGCCGACCAGCCCCACGACGAACGCCTCGAACAGCACCGAGCGCGTCACCTGCTTGCGCGAGGCGCCCAGGGCGCGGAACAGAGCGAGCTCGCGGCTGCGCTGGGCCACCAGCATGGAGAAGGTGTTCACGATCAGGAACGACCCGACCACGAGGGCGATACCGGCGAAGACGAGCAGGAAGATGGTGATGAACGAGATCGCCTCCAGGAGTGGCGCGGCCGCATCCTTGGCCGCCTTGTCGCCGGTGACCGCCTCGTAGCCCTTCGGCAGCACCTTCGCGACCCGCGCGCGCAGGTCCTTCTGCGAGACGCCCGGTTTAGCGGTCACCCAGGCGTCGGTGAAGGCGGCCTTGCCGTCGAGGAAGAGGTCCTGGGCAGTTGGGGTGTCGAAGATGCTCACCGTGGCGCCGTTGAGCGATCCGCCTTCGGGGTAGTCGGCAATGCCAACGAGTCGTGGTTGGAGCAGCGCCTTCTTGCCGGCGCTGACCAGCCTCACCTTCTCGCCGATGAAGATGTCGGCCCGCCGTACGGTCGCTGCGTCGATGGCGACCTCGTCGGCGCCGTGGGGCGCGTGGCCCTCGACGACCTGCAGACCCTCGACGCCGTGGGCGGCCGGGGCGCTGTTGTTGTTCACCCCGATGCCGGGCGCACCCTGCCCGCCGACGACCCGGTTGTTCTTCCCGATCACGAAGAGCCCGAAGGTGGCAACGTTGCCGTCGGCGCGGGCTGCTCCGGGCACGTCGGCCAGCTCGTTGACGAGTCCGGCAGGCATGGTCAAGGTGGTCGGGGTGTCGGCGTCACCGGCGCCCACGGGACGTACGACGACGTCCCCGACGGAGTTGTCGAAGATCGCGACGAAGCTCTTGTTGAGGGTGTCGGTGAAGATCAGTGTCCCGCCGACGAAGGCGACGCCCAAGACGATGGCGAAGGTACTCATCAGCAGCCGCAGCTTGCGACCGAGCAGGCTCTTCCAGGCAGCGCGCAGCATGGTTCAGCGCTCCGAAGAGGTCGGCGAGGCTGAACCGCCTTCACGGGCGGCCATCTGCTCGAGGACGGATTCGCGCGTGGGGTCCCGGAGCTCGCCGGCGAGCCGACCGTCGGCCAGGAACACCACCCGGTCGGTGTAACCGGCGGCGACCGGGTCGTGGGTGACCATCACGATCGTCTGGCCGAACTCGGTGACCGAGCGCTGCAGCAACGAGAAGACCTCGGCCCCGGACCGGGAGTCCAGGTTGCCCGTCGGCTCGTCCGCGAACACTATTGTCGGCCGGCTGGCCAGGGCGCGTGCGACGGCGACGCGCTGCTGCTGGCCGCCCGAGAGCTGGTTGGGCCGGTGGTCGAGCCGGTCGCGCAGGCTCACGGTGTCGATGACCGTGTCATACCACTCGGGATCGGGCTTGCGGCCGGCGATCGAGAGCGGCAGCAGGATGTTCTCCCGCGCCGTCAGCGTGGGGATCAGGTTGAACGACTGGAACACGAAGCCGATCCGCTCACGACGGAGTCGGGTCAGGCGCTTGTCGTCGAGCCCGCCGATCTCGGTGTCCCCGAGCAGCACCTGACCGCTGGTGGGCGTGTCCAGGGCCGCGCAGCAGTGCATCAGGGTGGACTTGCCCGAGCCCGAGGGGCCCATCACGGCGGTGAACTCCCCCGCGGCGATGTCCAGCGTCACGCCGTCCAGCGCCCGCACCTCGGCGTTGCCGCTGCCGTAGACCTTCCTCAGGTCGATCACCCGGGCCGCCACTGCCGCCGTGTCAGCAGCAGGAGCCGGCACGTTCTCCACCGTAGTCATGCCCCAACGGTGCCGGCCCTGTGGTGATTGCGCACTCGGGAAACACCCCGACACGACCCCGGCCAGGCCCATACGGCGAACGGAGGAGCTTTCCCCTCATCCGCGCTTTCGCAGTCGACGCACGACCAGCAGCACCAGGACGACGGCCAGGGCCTGTTTCCAGTAGGCCCTCGCGATCACCGGAAGCACCGTGGCCCCGAGGTCGAGCGCCTCGTTGTTGGCCGGTGGGTTGTTGTGCCGTGGCGGTAGAGCTCGCGGCTCGGCCACGTCGGGCTCGGCCACGTCGGGCTCGGTCCTGGCGGCAGCATCGGCCGACGCGGCAGCCTCTGCCGCAGCGGCCTGGCCGGCCGCGCTTGCGTCGCCCACCTTCTGCTCGAGGCAGGCAGTGAACTGGCCGAGCAGCTTGTCGCTGACGTCCTGCATCACGCCCCGGCCGAACTGCGCCGGCTTGCCGGTGATGTTCAGGTCGGTGAGCACCTCGACCGTGGTCGAGGTCCCCGCCTCCTTCATGTTGGCGGTGACATGGGCACCGGCGGTGCCGTTGCCACGCTTGTCCTTGCCCTTGGCGTCGATCACCATCCGGTGCGCCGCCTCGTCCTTCTCCACGAACGTGCCGCTGCCGTTGTAGACGAGCGCGATCGGCCCCAGCTTCACCTTGCAGCTGCCCTGGAAGGTGTCGCCCTCCACCGAGCTGACGGTGGCACCCGGGAAGCACACCGCCACCGACTCGATATCGTTGAAGGCGTCCCAGGTCTCCTGGATGGTCGCGGGAACGGTGAACTCGTGCCGAAGCTCCATCCCCATGATCAGCCTCCCGCAGCGGCGAGGACCGCGCGCCTGGTCAGCACCGTCGCGAGGTGCTTGCGGTAGTCCGCCTCACCGTTGAGGTCCGAGGGCGGGCTGGTGCCCTCCGCGGCCAGGTCGCAGGCCTCCCGGACGCCCTCCG
>JBDSXU010000333.1:0-7367 GCA_039926005.1 Marmoricola sp. | reverse complement strand
GGCCGGCTCGGCGTACTCCTGCTGGAGTACGACGACCGACCGGGACGTGAGCTGCTCGGCGAGACGATAGCGGCCCTGTCCCGGCTGGAAGTTCTGCTGGGCGAGGGCCGGCGGCCTAGATCTTTCGACTGAAGCTCCGCACCGCGAGCGGCGCGAAGATCGCGATCACGATGCCGCAGCCGAGGAGCGCCCAGCCCACCTCGCCGGTGAACTGGCCGTCGTTGGCCAATGAGCGGACCGCCGAGACCACGTGGGAGACCGGGTTGAACTTGACGAAGGTCTGCAACCAGCCCGGCAGCGTGTTCGCGGGGACGAACGCGTTGGACAGGAACGTCAGCGGGAACATCACCATCAGCGAGTAGCCCTGCACGACCTGGGCGCTCTTGCCGACCGTGCCGAACCAGGTGAACACCCAGGCCAGCGACCAGCCGGTGATGATGGCGAGGATGATCGCAGCGACCACGCCCAAGAAGCCGCCGCCGGGGCGATAACCCATGGCGATGCCGGTGCCGAACGTGAGCGTCGCAGCGATCGTGTAGCGCAGCATGTCGGCCACCATCGGGCCGGCGAGGGGCGCGATCCGCGAGATCGGCAGCACCCGGAAGCGGTCGAAGACGCCCTTGTCCATGTCCTCGCGCAACTGGACGCCGGTGGCGACGCAGGCGGTGAGGACGGTCTGGGCGATCATCCCTGGGATCAGGATCGGCAGGTATTGCTCGACATCCCCGGAGACCGCACCGCCGAAGATGTAGGCGAACATCGCCGTGAACAGCAACGGCTGGATCGTCACGTCGAAGAACTGCTCGAAGTTCCGGCGCATCTTCAAGGTCGCCCGCCAGGCCATGGTCATGGTCTGGCTGAAGGTGTCGGCGAGGCCGACGTGGTTGGAGAGCCCGGTAGCGGGGTCGAGGGTGAGGTCGTGGGACCGGGTCATGATGCTCATCGGACGTTCTCCAGGTCTTGGGTGTGATCGGTGTCCGTTAGGTCGTCGAACGGCCGGTCGTCGAGCGGCTGGTCGTCGGAGGAGTGATCGCTCTCGCCGGTGTCGTGGCCGGTGTCGTGGCCGGTGTCGTGGCCGGTGAGGGCGAGGAAGACCTCGTCGAGCGATGGCTTCTGCACGGTCATCGACTCGATGGCGAGCCCCTGCTCACGCAGGGCCAGGAGTACGTCGATGGCCTGGTCACTGCGCTGCAGGGCGATGTTCATCCGCCTGGCCTCGGGGGTCAGCACGGGCAGCTCGCCGAGCACGGACTCAGCCACCCTGGCGGCAGCCGGCAGGTGCTCACCGCAGACCAGCTGCAGCTGCAGCGTGGAGCGGCCGACCGACGTCTTCAGCTCGTCGGGCGTGCCTTCCGCGACCTTGACGCCGCGGTCGATGACCGCGATCCGGTCGGCCAGCTGGTCGGCCTCGTCGAGGTACTGGGTGGTGAGCAGGATGGTGCAACCGCTCTGGACGAGCTCGCGGATCGTGGTCCACATCTGGCCACGGGTGCGTGGGTCGAGTCCCGTCGTGGGCTCGTCGAGGAAGATCAGCGGCGGCCGGGTGATCAGCGACGCGGCGAGGTCCAGCCGTCGGCGCATGCCGCCGGAGAACTGCGAGATGGGCTTGTCCGCGGCCTCCTGGAGCCCGAACTGCTCCAGCAGCTCGAGTCCGATCTGGCGTGCCTTCGCCCGGCCGAGTCCCTGCAGCCGCCCGAAGAGCACCAGGTTCTCGGTCGCGGTGAGGTTCTCGTCGACCGAGGCGAACTGGCCGGTGACGCCCAGCAGCTGGCGCACGACGTGGGCGTGGGTGCGGACGTCGGTGCCGAAGATCCGGGCCTCGCCGGCGTCGATCGGCAGCAGCGTCGCGAGCATCTTGAGCACCGTGGTCTTGCCCGCGCCGTTGGGCCCGAGCACGCCGAAGACCTCGCCTCGGTGGACGGTGAGGTCGATGTTGTCCACGGCGCGCATGTCAGCGAAGTTCTTGACCAGAGCGCGGGCCTCGACGGCCGGGGATCCGGTGGAAGGTGTGGAGTTGGTCATGGGAACACCTTGGACCTGACGGGTTTCACGGCAGTTTCACGGCGTACGGCGTGGCCGGTTGCTCGTGAAATCGGGCGGGTCGGCGTGCGCCCAGCGAGCTTCCCGTAGGCATTGAGCGCACCGTTGGTCTTCGCCAACGCACGATGAGGCCAAGGAGGAAGGACCAGCGTCGTACGGACGCTGAGATCACGCTCGTCGTGCACAGGTTTGTCCACAGGACTAGCAGAAGTTGTGCACTCACGGCGCGGCGCTACCCACATCGCTTCCCCAGATTTGGAGGATGGATGCCATGCGTTCGCCAACGACAGTCGGGGATGCATAGAGTCGCGCGGGCGGCTTGGCGGTAAGTCGACAAAGGGTGCGTCCGGCAATCGATGTGAATCGAGGCCGGGGGCAGACGATGAGAGGACAGCACCATGAGCGGTGCCGACGGGTTCAGACCACATTTCGGCAGTGAGGCATCCGAGATCCCCCCGTTGATGAGGCCACCTGCTCCACCTCAACCAGAGGGCTCCGGTGAACCCCTGCAGTTCCCAACCACGACGGCGACGGCGACGGCGACACTGACCGCGACCGCGACCGACGAGCCCACCGCCGAGGTCGTCCTCGGCGCCACTGGTCGCCCGATGCCCGACCTCCCTGACCCGCGACCGGTGACCCTGCCGCGGCACGCGCGGGTGATCTCGTTGTGCAACCAGAAGGGTGGCGTCGGCAAGACCACGACGACCATCAACCTGGGTGCCTCGCTCGCCGAGTTCGGCCGCAAGGTGCTGCTGGTCGACTTCGACCCGCAGGGATCGCTCTCGGTCGGGCTGGGGCTCAACCCGCACCAGATGGACCTGACGATCTACAACCTGCTGATGCAGCGCGACATCACCCTCGAGGACGTCGTGGTCCCCAGTGGCGTGCCCGGCATGGACCTGCTGCCCTCCAACATCGACCTGTCGGCTGCCGAGGTGCAGCTGGTCCACGAGGTCGCCCGCGAACAGACCCTCCAGCGCGTGCTCGCTCCGGCCATCGACCAGTACGACGTCATCCTGATCGACTGCCAGCCCTCACTCGGACTGCTCACCGTCAACGCGCTGACCGCCTCCGACGGCGTGATCGTGCCCCTGGAGTGCGAGTACTTCGCGCTGCGCGGTGTGGCGCTGCTCAAGACGACCATCGACAAGGTCCAGGAGCGGCTCAACCCGCGGCTGCATGTCGACGGCGTCCTCGGCACGATGTACGACGGCCGCACGCTGCACAGCCGGGAGGTGATGCAGCGGCTCGTCGAGGCCTGGGGCGACACGGTCTTCCACACCGTCATCCGGCGGACCATCAAGTTCTCCGACTCCACGGTGGCCGGTGAGCCGATCACCAGCTATGCCTCGGCCTCTGGTGGCGCCGAGTCCTACCGCCAGCTGGCCAAGGAGGTGCTGGTCCGGTGTCTCGACGCGTGAGCCTTCCGGCTGCCGACGACCTGTTCCGCAGCACCCGCCACGCACGAGAGCTGCGCGAGCGCGGCACCGCCGCCCGCGAGATGGCCTCTGGGCACGCTCGCCCGGAGGCGGTCGAGCCCGTGACCCCGGAGCCGGTGACAGAGCCCGTCACCGAACCGGCCGCGGAGATCGCTTCCTCCAGGTCCAGTGGTCGGGTGCGGCACGACGAGAAGATGACCGTCTACGTCACCGCCGACGAGCTCCTCGACCTCGAGCACGCGCGCCTGTCGCTGCGGCGTCACCAGGGGCTGGCCGTCGACCGTGGCAGGCTGGTCCGCGAGGCGATCGCGATCGTGCTGGCCGACCTCGACCTCAACGGCGACGACAGCGTCCTGGTGCAGCGTCTGATCCGCCGATGAGCACCCTGGTCGAATGCTCGCTCCGCTGCGCTTCGACCAGGGACCCCGCATGACGGACCTTGCCGTAGAGGTCCCCCAGGAGACCGGGTCCAGCTCGTTCGCCGTCCGCCTGGACAACTTCGAGGGACCCTTCGACCTGCTGCTGAGCCTGATCAGCAAGCACAAGATGGACGTCACCGAGGTGGCGCTGTCGCGGGTCACCGACGAGTTCATCGCGCACATCAAGGCCGGCGGGGACCGCACGGTCGGGAGCGAAGCGACCGGGCCGGGCGAGACGAAACCGTGGGACCTCGAGCAGACGACGTCGTTCCTGCTCGTCGCGTCGACCCTGCTCGACCTCAAGGCCGCCCGCCTGCTGCCGCAGGGCGACGTGGAGGACGAGGAGGACCTCGCGCTGCTCGAGGCGCGCGACCTGCTGTTCGCGCGGTTGCTGCAGTACAAGGTGTTCAAGCAGATCGCCGGAATCCTCGACCATCGGATCTCGATGGAGGGGCTGCGGCACCCACGGTCGGTTGGCCTGGAGGAACGTTTCGCCACCCTGCTGCCCGACGTGCTGATCGGACTCGGGCTGCAGGAGTTCGCCTGGCTGGCAGCCAAGGCGCTCGAGCCCAAGCCGGAGCCCGAGGCGATCGGCCTGACCCACATCCACGCACCAGCCGTGAGCGTGCGCGAGCAGGGGATCGTGGTGATCGGACGGCTGCGCGGCAGCGGCACCCTCACCTTCCGTGCGCTGGCCGCGGACGCCCCGGACATGATGACCCGAGTGGCGAGGTTCCTCGCACTGTTGGAGCTGTTCCGCGAAGGCGTCGTGTCCTTCGACCAGATGACGCCACTCGGCGAGCTGAGCATCCGCTGGACAGGCAGCGACGACGCCGAGATCGAGATCACCGACGAGTTCGACGGGGCGCCAGAGCCGGCTCCCGAGCCGAGCGAGATGCAGGAGGACGAGTGAGCACGGACCTCTTCGAAGAGACCGGCAGCGCGACGGACAGCGAGACCCTCGAGGTCCCGCTCGCGGAGCTGAAGCCCGCGCTCGAGGCGGTGCTGATGGTGGCCGACCAGCCGCTCGACGACGCGACCCTGGCGAGTGCCGTCGGCTATCGCATCGTGGAGGTGACCGCTGCTCTGAGCGCCCTGGCGGGGGAGTACGACGAGTGCGGTCGCGGCTTCGAACTGCGCAACGTGGCAGGCGGTTGGCGCTACTACACCCGCGAGGACTTCGCGCCCGTCGTGGAGAAGTTCGTGCTGGAGGGACAGCGGGCCCGGCTCACGCAGGCCGCGCTCGAGACGCTGGCGGTCGTTGCCTACAAGCAGCCGGTCAGCCGCAGCCGTGTGTCCGCGATCCGAGGCGTCAACGTCGACGGCGTGATGCGCACGCTGCTCAACCGCGGTCTCGTCGAGGAAGCCGGCACGGACCACGAGACGGGCGCGCACCTCTACCGCACGTCGAGCTATTTCCTGGAGCGCATCGGGGTCACCTCGATCGACGAGCTCCCCGAGCTGGCGCCGTTCCTGCCCGGCGTCGAGGACTTCGACGACGAGGCCGAAGTGCCGGTCTCGTCGTTGGCTGAGCCGGTCGAACACGCTCCCGACCCGACGCCCGTCTCGACAGCTTCACCTGAGGACGAATGAGGGAGATCGAGACCGACGACGAGGGCCTGGTCCGGCTCCAGAAGCTGCTGGCCCAGTCGGGAGTCGCCAGCAGGCGCAAGTGCGAGGAGCTGATGCTCGCCGGCCTCGTCGAGGTCGACGACGAAGTGGTGACTCGTCTCGGCACCAAGGTCGACCCGCGCACGGCACGCATCCGGGTCAAGGGCCGTCGGCTGCCGCCGATCACCGACCACGTCTACCTGGTGCTGAACAAGCCGCGGGGTGTCGTCTCCACCATGTCGGATCCCCAGGGGCGACCGACGCTCACCGACTTCGTGTCCGGCCGGTCCGAGCGCCTCTTCCACGTCGGCCGCCTCGACACCGACACCGAAGGTCTGATCATGTTGACCAACGACGGCGACTTCGCACAACGGATGGCGCATCCCTCCTACGAGGTGGAGAAGACCTACGTCGCCGAGGTCGACGGCGTCGTCAGCCGCGCCACGCTCAAGCGGCTCCGTGACGGGGTCACGCTGGAGGACGGCCCGGTGCAGCTCAGGGCGGTGAAGGTCCGTTCCAGTCACGGCGAACGTTCGCTGGTGGAGCTGGTGATCCACGAGGGTCGCAACCGGATCGTGCGCCGGCTGCTTGACCACGTCGGCCATCCCGTCCGGCAGCTCACCCGGACGCAGATCGGTCCGGTCCGCCTGGCCGGGCTCAACCAGGGCAACCTGCGCGAGCTCGACGAGAAGGAGATCGGCACGTTGCTCGACGCCGCTGGCTTGTAGGCTCGGGTCTGCCCGGTTCGTGGTTCGGGTGTCTCCCAGCCCAGGAGGAAAAGCGTGTCCGTGCGTGCCGTGCGTGGTGCGACCCAGCTCGAGACCGACACCCGCGGCCACATGCTCGACCGGGTGGCCGAGATGGTCCGTGACGTGATGGAGGCCAACTCCCTGGACGTCGAGGACTTCATCAGCATCATCTTCACTGCCACCTCCGACCTGCACGCCGAGTTCCCGGCGTACGCCGCCCGGCAGCTCGGCTTCGACGACGTCCCGCTGATCTGCGCGCGCGAGCTGGAGATCGACGGCTCGATGCCACGGGTAGTGCGGATGATGGCGCACATCGAGAGCGCACTGTCGCGACAGGACATCACCCACGTCTACCTCCACGGCGCCGCGGCGCTGCGCCGCGACCTCAACCGGGTGCGGGCTGTGCCTGATGAGTGACGTCCAGCTGGTCGGCCCCATCCATGTCATCGGCACGGGGCTGCTGGGCACGTCCGTGGGTCTGGCGGCACGTCGTGCGGGCCTCGAGGTCTGGCTCACCGACGTCAACCACGAGCACGTGCGAACGGCCAGTGGTCTAGGGGCCGGCACTCCCGCTCCGCATGAGGGTGCCGCCCAGCTGAGCGTGATCGCCGTGCCTCCCGACCACATCGCCGAGTCGGTCGTCGACGCCCTCGAACGCGGGGGAGTCGTGACCGATGTCGGCAGCGTGAAGGGCCTGCCGCTCGAGCGGATCGCGGACCACGCCGACGAGGACCTGCTGGCCCACTACGTGGGCAGCCACCCGATGGCCGGCAGTGAACGCTCGGGGCCTCTCGCGGCGACTGCGGTTCTCTTCGACGGGCGGCCGTGGGCCATCACGCCCCACACCCACTCCTCGCCGGACGCGATCGCGCTCGTCGAGGCGCTGGCGCTGCTGTGTGGTGCCGAGCCGGTCCGCCTATCCCCGGTCGAGCACGACCGGGCCGTCGCCCGCACGTCGCACCTGCCGCACCTGCTCGCCGTACTCACCGCGGGGCAGCTCGCCGAGGCGCAGCCCGAGCACCTCTCGCTGTCGGGTCAGGGCGTCCGTGACGTCACCAGGATCGCGGGAGGCGACCCCGACCTCTGGGGTCAGATCCTGCGGGCCA
>JBDSXU010000332.1:0-3402 GCA_039926005.1 Marmoricola sp. | reverse complement strand
TGGCCAAGGTCGCGACCGAGGCGCTGCTCCGCCTCTACGTCGACAGGCACGGGATCGACGCGATCAGCACGCATCGGCTCGTTCCTGCCGCAGCCCACCACCCGCCGCCAGCTGAGCACCTGGCTCTCCCAGGACGACACCGTACGCATGTTCCAGGCCACCTTGACCGCGCCCCACCCGGGCTACGCAGTGCTCTACGGCATCTCGGCCAACACCCGTGGCTGGTGGGACCTGGGGCCCGGCAGAGTGCTGGGATACGACCCCCAGGACGACTCGGAGCAGTTCGCCGCCGACATCGATCAGGCTCCCGAGACAGAGGTGGATCGCGCCGAGGCGGCGCACGTCGGTGGGCCCTACGCCACCCCGGAGTTCGAACGCCCCGCCTTCGAGAACAGGTCGCGCCGGCCCGGTTGACTTCGAGTTCACTCCAAGGGTCCACTGGTCCCGTGACCGCCATGAGCATCGCTGAGGCCGCCGCCGAGACCGGGCTGACCACGCACACGCCGCGCTACTACGAACGTGACGGGCTGATGCTCGCATCGGTCGACCGCTCCACGGCCGGTCACCGCCGCTACTCCGATCGCGACCTCACCTGGATCGAGATGATCACCCGGTTGCGCTCGACAGGCATGCCGATCCGCGACGTACGCCGCTATGCCGCACTCGTGCGTGCCGGTGTCGGCAACGAGGCCGAACGACTCGACCTGCTCAAGGCGCACCGCCAGCGGGTCGAGGACCAGCTCGCGGAGGTGACCTCCCACCTGCGCGCGATCGACCACAAGATCGGCCTCTACGAGGGTCAGGTCGAACGGACCTCCTGACCTCTTGACTTGGAGCGCACTCGAAGTCGTTGAGTGGAGTCATGACTCTCACCCAACGCACCCTGGGCCATCCCACCAAGGACGGGGCAAGCCCCCTGACCGTGTCCGCCCTCGGGCTGGGCTGCATGGGAATGTCGGAGTTCTACGGCACCCCTGACGAGCAGGGCGGCATCGACACCATCCATCGCGCCCTCGACCTCGGCGTCACCTTCCTGGACACTGCCGACATGTACGGCCCGTTCATCAACGAGCAGCTCGTCGGCAAGGCCATCAAGGGCAGGCGCGACGAGGTCCAGCTGGCGACCAAGTTCGGCAACAAGCGCGGCCCGAACGGCGAACGGCTCGGCATCGACGGCTCCCCCGAGTACGTCCGGCAGGCCTGCGACGACTCGCTCCGGCGCCTCGGCGTCGACCACATCGACCTCTACTACCAGCACCGCGTCGACAAGACCGTCCCGATCGAGGAGACCGTCGCAGCGATGGCCGAGCTCGTACAGGCCGGCAAGGTCCGCCACCTGGGCCTGTCCGAGGCGAGCGCGGCGAACATCCGCAAGGCGTTCGCGGTACACCCGATCACCGCGCTGCAGACGGAGTACTCCCTGTTCTCCCGCGACCTCGAGGACGAGATCCTGGGCGTCCTCCGCGAGCTCGGCATCGGCCTGGTGCCCTACTCGCCCCTCGGTCGCGGGCTGCTCACCGGCTCGATCACCAAGGACGCGGGCGCGGACGGCGCGAAGGACAACCGGCGCTCGTCGTACTTCCCCCGTTTCCAGGGCGAGGCCCTCGAGGCCAACCTTGCGCTGGTCGAGAGGATCAAGGAGATCGCTGAGGAGAAGGGCTGCACTCCTGGCCAGCTCGCCCTCGCGTGGGTGTTGGCCCAGGGTGAGGACGTCGTGCCCATCCCCGGCACCAAGCGGGTCAAGTATCTCGAGGAGAACGTTGCCGCCGCCGATGTCCGGCTAAGCCAGGGCGACCTGGACGCGCTGGAGAAGGCCGTCCCGCGCGACGCGGTCGCCGGTGAGCGCTACGGCGACATGTCGCCGATCGACACCTGAGCGCCGCCGACAGGTGGACCCCGACGGGGTGGTTGAACCGACCCCGATAGGTTGGCACCCATGGCCACCACTGCACTCGGGGACTCCCCCGCACACACAACCGGAGAGCTGCCCGCCGTCGGCGAGAAGGCTCCTGACTTCACCCTCGTCGACGCCGACCTCAAGGAGTTCGGCCTGTCCGACCTGCCGGGTCGCAAGTTGCTGAGCATCTTCCCCAGCATCGGCACCGGGGTCTGCCAGGCCGCGCTGCGCCGGTTCAACGAGCTCGCCGGCAGTCTCGAGAACACCACGGTCGTCAATGTCTCCGTCGACCTACCCTTCGCGGTCAAGGGGTTCTGCGCCGCCGAGGGCCTCGAGAACGTCAAGGTCGGTTCGGCGTTCCGCTCCACATTCGGCCAGGACTATGGTGTCGCCCTCACCGACAGCAAGTTCGAGGGCCTGCTCGCCCGCGCGGTCGTGGTTGTGGACGGCGACGGCCAGGTCACCTACACCGAGCTGGTCCCCCAGATCGGCCAGGAACCGGACTACGACGCGGCGATCGCGGCGCTCAGCTGACCGCTCGCCGGTCCGACTCGAGCTTCGCCCGCAGCCCGTGCTTGGCACCATCCATCATCTGGTGGTGGTTCCACACGAGCAGTGGCTTCACGACGTACGACGCCAGCCCCATCAGGAGAGAGACGGCGTACACGTCCTGTTCGAACCGCAACGACGTGACGCTGGGACTCACCTCGGTGAGGCTGTAACGCGCCCAGCCGCGGATGGGTCCGTCGATCCTCACCTCGAGCAGGTCGATCTCCCTGCTCACCGCGGTGAGCTCCAGCTCGAGGTCGTAGGGCAGCGCCGAGCGGCACACCACCAGGGCACGGTCGTCGTCGATCTTGCCGACGGCACGCACCTGCGCCCACCAGTCGCCGTAGCGCTCCAGGTCGACCAGCACGCCGTGCACCTGTCTCCGGGACGCCGCTAGGTTGAAGGAGCTGGAGAACCGATAGCGGCGCGGCTGCATGGATCCAGTATGTAGAGCACTACGTCGAGCAGCATCTCGAGCCTTCGCGAGCAGACCCCATGAAACTGGCCATCCACTGCTCGAACCTGACCTGGCCAGGGGGCCGTCGACCCTGGGCAGCACCCTCGCCGAGGTCGCGCGCACCGCGGACCAGGCTGGTGTCACGACGCTGACGATGATGGATCACTACTTCCAGATGGAGCAGCCCGGTCTGCTCGCCGAGCCGGTCTGTGTTCGCCAGCCGCTCCGGTCCGGCGGACCGCGCATCCCGATCGTTGGCAGCGGTGAGAAGAAGACCTGCGCTTCGTGGCGAAGTACGCCGATGCCGGGCAACCTGTTCGGCATGGAGCCCGAGGAGATCGCGCACAAGATCCGGGTGCTCGACGCGCACTGCGAGACCGAGGGGCGTGATCCTGCCGAGGTCCAGCGCACCGTCGTCGTCGGCGACGACCCCCTGGAGGACACCGACGCTTTCCAGCGCCGGATGGAGGCGTACGCCGCCCTCGGGATCGACCAGGCC
>JBDSXU010000331.1:0-5706 GCA_039926005.1 Marmoricola sp. | reverse complement strand
GGCTCCGCGCGGGTCTCGGTGGTGCGACTGGTGGCCCTGGAGAACCAGTGCACGGGCACCGCGGCCTGCGCCGGGGAGCAGGACAACGACCCGGTCAACGACCCGGACTTCAAGGCGGCCTCCGACGCCGACCTCTCGGTGCGTGCCACTGAGCTCCAGGTGTTCTGACGAGGACTTGCAATTGCGTGGCGTCCAAGAGTCCGCAAGGCTGGTGAGCATGGTCGGACGTATCCCTGTCATGGACGTGACACCCGTCGTCAACCTCGGTCGACACGCGGCGAAAGCATCGGTCGGCGAGCTCTTCGACGTCACCGCGCTGATCTTCCGTGAAGGACATGACCAGCTCGGCGCGGAGGTGGTGCTCACCGATCCCAGCGGCGTACGACGGCCTCCACAGCGGATGCACGAGGTCGAGGGCCAGGTCTCCCGGATGGCCGCGACCGTCTCTCCCGACACCCAGGGTGCCTGGACCTTCGAGGTGCATTCCTGGAGCGACCCGATCGCGACCTGGCTGCACGACGCCGGCATCAAGATCCGCGCCGGGGTGGACGTCGAGCTGATGTTCACCGAGGGCGTGCTGCTTCTCGAGCGGGTCGCCGAGGGCGTCGCAACGAGCAACGGCTCGACGGCGGCAGGCAACACGGCGGACAAGGCCGTGCTCAAGGATGCGACCAAGGCCCTCCGGGACACTGCGCGCCCCGTCGAGGCACGTCTGGCCGCGGCCGAGTCGGAGTCGATCACCCAGGTCTTCGCGGCCCATCCCCTCCGGGACCTGCTCTCCGTCGAGGGCTCCTACTCGTTCTTCGCCGACCGCACGCGAGCACTGTTCTCGAGCTGGTATGAGTTCTTTCCCCGTTCCGAGGGGGCGCGGGTGGACGAGAAGACCGGCAAGGTGGTCAGCGGGACGCTTCGCACCGCTGTCGAACGCCTCCCGGCAGTCGCCGCCATGGGATTCGACATCATCTACCTGCCGCCGGTCCACCCGATCGGCGAGGTGAACCGCAAGGGCTCGAACAACACGCTCACCCCGACCCCGGACGACGTCGGCTCACCCTGGGCGATCGGCAGCAAGGACGGCGGCCACGACGCGATCCACCCCGACCTCGGCACCATCGAGGACTTCGACGCGTTCGTCGCCGCGGCCGGGGCCGCGGGCCTCGAGGTGGCGCTGGACTTCGCTCTCCAGGCAGCGCCCGACCACCCGTGGGCCACCGAGCACCCCGAGTGGTTCACCACGCGTGCCGACGGCACCATCGCCTACGCCGAGAACCCGCCGAAGAAGTACCAGGACATCTACCCGATCAACTTCGACAACGATCCCGAGGGGATCTACGCCGAGTCCGAGCGGCTGTTGCGCCACTGGATGTCGCACGGCGTGCGGGTCTTCCGGGTCGACAACCCGCACACCAAGCCGGTCGCGTTCTGGGAGTGGCTGCTCGGCCGCATCCGCGCCACCGACCCGGACGTGATCTTCCTTTCCGAGGCCTTCACCAAGCCGCCGATGATGCAGGCGCTCGCCACGGTGGGCTTCCACCAGAGCTACACCTACTTCACCTGGCGCAACACCCGCAGCGAGATCGAGACCTATCTGCACGAGGTCTCGCGCGAGTCGGCCGCCGTGCTGCGGCCGAACTTCTTCGTGAACACCCCCGACATCCTGCACGCCTTCCTCCAGTACGGCGGTCCGCCGGCCTTCAAGATCCGGGCCGTGATCGCGGCTACCGGCTCTCCCAGCTGGGGCGTCTACGCCGGCTTCGAGCTCTACGAGCACATGGCGCTGCGGCCAGGCACGGAGGACTACCTCGACTCGGAGAAGTTCCAGATCCGGGTGCGTGACTGGGACGGTGCCGAACGCAGCGGCCAGACCCTGGCGCCCTACCTCACCCGGCTCAACGAGATCCGCCGCGCCCACCCCGCCCTGCAGCAACTGCGCAACGTCACCGTCCACTCCAGCGACGACGACGCGGTCCTGGTGTTCAGCAAGTCGGTCGAGGGCGGTGACACCGTCATCGTGGTGGTCAACGTCGACCCGCACGGCCCGCGCACCACGATGGTGCATCTCAACCTGCCGGCGCTGGGGCTGACCTGGGACGACACTCTCAACGTGCGCGACGAGATCACCGGCGAGGACTGGCAGTGGGGTGCGCACAACTTCGTCCACCTGGACCCCTACGTGGAGCCCGCTCACATCCTGTCCGTGCGGAGGCCCGTGTGAGCACACCAGACCGGTTCAAGACCGCGGTGTTCCACGATGTCGAGCCCGCCCTCGTCGAGTTCATCAGCCGCGCGCGCTGGTTCGGCGGCAAGGGTCGCGCGTTCTCGGTCACCGACGTACGCATGGTGCCGCTGCGCGACGGCGAGCCCCAGGTGAGCATCGGCCTGGTCACGCTCTCCTTCAGCGACGGCGGCACCGACGTCTACCAGACCCCTGTGGCGTCGTACGCCGAACCACAGGACCGGCTCGGTCAGGCCCTCGTCGCGGTGGTCGACGGCCGCTATGTCTACGACGCCTTGCACGACCGGGCGGCGACGCGGGTGTGGCTCGAGGCGTTCCACGAGGCGGCCGACGGCACCGCCACCGTCACCGACCCCGCCCTCACCTTCCACCGCGCGGGCAAGCACGACCTGGACCTCTCCACCCACTCCACGCTGTTCAGCGGCGAGCAGAGCAACTCCTCGGTTGCGTTCGGCGAGGACGCGCTGATGAAGGTGTTCCGCCGGCTGACGCCCGGCGTCAACCCGGACATCGAGATCCACGAGGCGTTGACGCGCAACGGCACGCACAGCATCGCCGAGCTCTACGGCTGGCTGGAGCTCGCGCCCACGTCGCCGGAGGACGAGCCGGTCCAGCTCGCCATGCTGCAGCAGTTCCTGCCCACGGCCAGCGACGGCTGGGACCTGGCGCTGGCCAACGTGCGCAACCTGGTGGCCGATGACGCCGACCTGCACGCCGACGAGGGGGGCGGTGACTTCGCGGGCGAGGCCCACCGTCTGGGTGTCGCCGTCAGCGAGGTGCACGAAGTGCTCCGCAAGGAGTTCGGCACCCAGCCTCTCGACGGTGCCGCGACCGCAGTCGCGATGCGCCAGCGCCTGGACTCGGCGATCGCCGTCGTACCCGAGCTCGCGCATCACATCGACGCCCTGGAGAAGGTCTTCTCGGGGCTGGGCGACGCCACGGGCGACATGCAGCGCGTCCACGGCGACCTGCACCTGGGACAGACCCTGCGCACCTCGCTCGGCTGGAAGCTGGTCGACTTCGAGGGTGAGCCAGCGAAGGCGCTGGCCGAGCGCCGGCTGCCCGACTCGCCGTGGCGCGACGTCGCGGGCATGCTGCGCTCCTTCGACTACGCCGCCCAGTCGGTGGTCAAGGACGTCAACTCCAAGGACGGGCATGCCGGGGACGGCCCCGGGCCGCAGATCGCCTATCGTGCCAACCAGTGGCTCCACCGCAACCGGACCGCCTTCCTCGAGGGGTACGTCGAACGCCGGGTCGAACGCGGCGAATCCGCCCTGACCGCTGCCGAGAGGACCATCATCGACGCCTACGAGGCCGACAAGGCCGTCTACGAAGTCATCTACGAAGCACGCAACCGCCCCACCTGGCTGGACATCCCCCTCCAGGCAATCGACCGGATCGGAGCTGAGTCATGAGCGAGCCGACGATCGGTGAGATGGACATCCACCTCATCAACGAAGGACGACACGAGCAGCTCTGGGAGGCCCTCGGCGCCCACCCCGGCCCGGGTGGCACCGCCTTCCGGGTCTGGGCGCCCGCGGCCCTCGAGGTGCAGGTGCGCGGCGACTTCAACAGCTGGGACGGCAGCCGCAACCCGCTGGCCCAGGTCGGCTCGTCGGGCGTGTGGGAGGCGTTCGTGCCCGGCATCGGCTCGGGTGAGAGCTACAAGTTCCACATCCGCGGTGCCGACGGGGAGTGGCGCGACAAGGCTGACCCGATGGCCTTCCACACCGAGGTGCCACCTGCGACGGCGTCGCGCGTCTTCGCGAGCCAGCACACGTGGACCGACGGCGAGTGGATGACCGAGCGCGCCGCCGAGCAGCGGCCCGACCAGCAGCCAATGTCGGTCTACGAGGTGCACCTCGGCTCGTGGCGCAAGCACGAAGGCGGCGGGCCGCTCAGCTATGACGAGCTCGCCGAGCAGCTCACGGCGTACGTCAGCGACATGGGCTTCACCCACGTCGAGCTGCTCCCGGTGATGGAGCACCCGTTCGGTGGGTCCTGGGGCTACCAGGTCACGTCCTACTACGCACCGACCTCACGCTTCGGTGACCCCGACGGGTTCCGGCGGCTGGTGCAGGCGCTGCACAACGCCGGCATCGGCGTCATCGTCGACTGGGTGCCCGCACACTTCCCCAAGGACGAGTTCGCCCTGGCGCGCTTCGACGGCACCCCGCTCTACGAGGACCCGAACCCGAGCAGGGGGGAGCACCCGGACTGGGGCACCTACGTCTTCAACTTCGGGCGCAAGGAGGTCTGCAACTTCCTGGTGGCCAACGCGCTCTACTGGCTCGAGGAGTTCCACATCGACGGCATCCGCGTCGACGCCGTGGCCTCGATGATCTACCTCGACTACTCCCGCGAGGCCGGGGAGTGGCAGCCGAACATCCATGGTGGCCGCGAGAACCTCGAGGCGGTGCAGTTCCTCAAGGAGCTCAACGGCACCATCTACAAGCGGGTGCCCGGCGCCATCAGCATCGCCGAGGAGTCCACGTCCTGGCCCGGCGTGACCAAGCCGACGAGTGAGGGCGGACTCGGGTTCGGCTTCAAGTGGAACATGGGCTGGATGCACGACAGCCTGGACTACATCGCCCGGGACCCGGTGCACCGTGGCTACCACCACAACCAGCTGACCTTCAGCATGGTCTACGCATTCTCGGAGAACTACGTGTTGCCGATCAGCCACGACGAGGTCGTGCACGGCAAGGGCTCGTTGCTGCGCAAGATGCCGGGAGACCGGTGGCAGCAGCTGGCAAACGTACGCGCGTTCGTGTCCTGGCAGTGGGCGCACCCCGGCAAGCAGCTGTTGTTCATGGGAACCGAGTTCGCCCAGGACCAGGAGTGGGCCGAGCAGCGCGAGCTCGACTGGGGTCTGCTGGAGAACCCCGGACACGAAGGCATCCGCCGCATGGTGACCGACCTCAACAACGTCTACGCCGACACCCCAGCTCTGTGGTCCCAGGACTCCGCTCATGAAGGCTTCCAGTGGATCGCGGCCGACGACGCACCCCGCAACACGGTGTCGTTCGTGCGTTGGGGCACCGACGGCAGCGCGTTGGTCTGCGTGACGAACTTCTCCGCCATCCCCCACGAGGGCTATCAGCTCGGCCTCCCTTTCGCCGGTGAGTGGAGCGAGGCGATCAACACCGATGCCGAGATCTACGGCGGCTCCGGTGTCGGGAACCTCGGCACGGTCACCGCGCACGAGAGTCCCCATGGGGGCCAGCCCGCTTCGGCACGGCTGCGCGTCCCGCCCCTCGCAACGCTCTGGTTGACCAGCTCGCGCAGGTGAGGACCGGCCTCATCGACGTCGCGGTCGGGTGGCTCACCTAGTCTTGCCGGTGTGTCTCCCGACCTGTCCCCCGTCGCCCCCGGCGTCGTCCGCGTCTCCTGGTCCGTCGAACTCCAGGACCAGGGCCTGCGTGCGTCGGCCGACGAGGTACGCCGCGTGGTCGAGTCGGCCTTCAAGG
>JBDSXU010000330.1:0-2748 GCA_039926005.1 Marmoricola sp. | reverse complement strand
GGAGCCCAAGGCGTGGCTGGTCACGGTGGCCCAGCGAAAGCTGGTGGACGCCCACCGCTCCGAGGCCGCCCGTCGACGTCGCGAGGACCTGACTGCGCTCGAGCCAGGGCCGGGGCCGCGCGAGCACGCGGACGACACGCTGCTGCTGATGTTCCTGTGCTGCCATCCGATGCTCAGTCCGGCCTCGGCGGTCGCCCTGACGTTGCGCGCGGTCGGCGGCCTGAGCACGCGGGAGATCGCCGAGGCGTTCCTGGTGCCCGAGGCGACGATGGCGCAGCGGATCTCCCGGGCCAAACGCACGGTCGCCGGTCAGCCGTTCACCACCCCCGCCGACATCGCCGTGGTGCTGCGCGTGCTCTACCTGATCTTCAACGAGGGGTACGGCGGTCGGGTGGACCTCGCCGCGGAGGCGATCCGGCTGACGCGGATGCTCGCGCTCGAGTCGGAGGAGCCGGAGATCCCCGGGCTGCTCGCGCTGATGCTGCTGCACCATGCACGGCACCCGGCCAGGCGGGACGAGAACGACGCCATCGTGCCTCTCGACGAGCAGGACCGGAGCCTGTGGTCCCGCGAGGAGATCGCCGAAGGGGTGCGTCTGGTCACCGCTGCCCTCGCCCTCGACAGGCCGGGGGAGTACCAGATCCAGGCTGCCATTGCCGCCCTCCACGACGACGCTGCGTCCACGGAGGAGACCGACTGGGCGCAGATCCTCGCGTGGTACGACGACCTGGTCGCCCTGACCGAGAACCCGATGGCGGCCCTGAGCCGGGCGGTCGTCGTCGGCGAGGTCGACGGTCCTCTGGTCGGGTTGAAGGCCGTCGATGAGGTGAAGGAGCAGCTGGGCGGCCACTACCGGGTCGACGCGGTGAGGGCGCACCTGCACGAGCGAGCCGGTCATCTCGACGAGGCGGCCGAGCTCTATGTCCGGGCGGCCCGGCGTACGACCAGCACCGCGGAGCGGGACCACCTGACCAAGCGAGCCGCGCGCTTGAAGTCGCGTTAGTGCTGCCATGATGCCGCGAAGAGATCGGGAAGAGGGAGTGCGTGGTGGACATGCGACTGGAACTGGTCCCGTTGCCCTCGAGTGACGTGGACCGAAGCAAGGCGTTCTATGCACAGCGAGTGGGCTTCGACGTCGATCACGATGTCGAGCCCGGCAACGGTATGCGCGTCGTACAGCTGACACCGCCCGGATCAGCCTGCTCCATCGTCATCGGTGTGGGGATCAGTGATCCGAACGCAGCGCCCGTCCTCAATCTTCATCTGGTGGTCGACGACGTGGACGTCGCTCGCCGGACGCTCATCGACAACGAGGTAGACGTCTCGGACGTCAACGACATGGGTGGCGGCATTCGGTACGCCTACTTCAGCGATCCCGACGGCAACTCCTGGGCCCTGCAGCAGGTCTCCGGTTAGGAGTCATGCCGGTTGCGACCTCACGCGCAAGGGGCAGCGTTCAGCGGCAGCCGGCGGCGAGTCGTCGAACCCGCGCCTGGACGACCGGGTCGCGAGCCCCGAATTTCGGGTCGATCAGCCGGGACACCGGGAACGCTCGCACCAACCGCCCCGCCAGGCAGCGGGCCCTGTCCTTGGCTACGCCTGCGCGCATGATGCCGAGGCCGAGTGAAGTCCGGGTGATGGCGAGTCCCACGGCATCCTCGGACGCGTCCTTCCCGACGTCGGCGGCCTTGCCGGGGTCGCAGGACTCGAAGCGCACCAGGTCACCGTCGCGACGCACCTCGGCCGGCGAGCCCGGGGCGGCGGCGACCCAGCGCCGCAACGCCGAGAACATCCGCGTGTCGTCACGAGGTGTGCGCCCGGTGTAGGTGATGCGGCCGCACGAGTCACCGTCGTGCTGGAAGCCTACGTAGGCGTCCCCACCCCAGCCGTCGGCAGCGGCGAGTGCCTCCTGCAGCGGCAGTCGCTCGGCGAGCATGAAGTACCACGTCATCACCCCGAACTCGCCGGAGTCGAACTCCTTCTCGCCCTCGTGAAGCTTCGGTTCGGCGACCTTGGTCGCGTCGGTGTCGCCGGCCAGCACCAGGAAGGGGTCGAACAACGAGGTTTCGTGCTTCGGTGGGTCGCGAAACAGCTTGTCGACCGCGGCATTGCCACCGTCCGCAGCCACGGTCTGAACCAGCGCCTCGCCCAACGTGTACGGCGAGTTCAGCATGGTGACGACCACCTTCGGAACCTGCTCGAGCCGCTTGCGGGCCTCGGCGCCCTCGCCTTGTTGACCCGCGTCGAGGGTCCTGCGCTGTTTCGCCGTCAGCGAGTCGCGGTAGAGGGACTGGACGCGCTCGGCGTCGCCCTCGATGATGGCGTCCAGCATCGACGCCTCCGTCGTGTCCCTGCCGTCCTCGGACTTCTTGCGGAGCTTCTCGGTCCGCTCGCCGATCGCGAAGCGCTGGTCCTGGAGGACGTGAGTCAGTTCGTGGACCAAGGTGGCGCGGATTGCGGGGGTCAGTCTCTTCCCGCGGATCGTGATTCGCTTGTCCTCGAACGAGTAGTAGGCCAAGGTCCCGCCCGCGCTGAAATCGTTGACAGCATCGAACAGGTCCACGTCGCCGGTGATCAGCCCGATGGCCCGCAGAAGCCCGGTGAAGTGCTCGATCTCCGTCTTGTCCTCCTTGTTGAGCTTCCCCTCGTCGGCGGTGACGGTCTTCTCGAACTCGGCCGCCTGCAGGAAGCGGACCGTGACCGGGTGTCGGAAGAGGAGACCACGCTGCTTCTCCGCGATTCTGGCGT
>JBDSXU010000329.1:0-7052 GCA_039926005.1 Marmoricola sp. | reverse complement strand
TTGCGCTCCACCTCGAAGGCCTCGGCGAGCTGCTCCTCGTTGTTCACGATCACCTCCTCGCGTCTCGTCGCCTCAGCCAGATGACGGACCGCATCGCATCGGTGTGACCGCCCCGAACCCGATCGGGCCTTTGACCGAGGGGCGCCGGACCCCGCGTCACGAGCTGGCTCGACGTACCTGGTCCCTGGCGGAGTCCAGCGCCTGCGCAAGGTCCTCCCAGAGGTCCTCGACGTCCTCGATGCCCACGGACAGCCGGATCAGGCCCTCGGGGATGGTGGCCGGCTCGGACTTCCAGCGGCGGCGTCGCTCGAGGGTCGACTCGACGCCGCCGAGCGAGGTCGCGTAGACCCACAGCCGGGTCGAGTGCTGGACGAGGTCGGCCACTCCGCCGTTGGGCAGGACCATGCCGATCATCGCGCCGAAACCGGGGTAGCGAACCTCGGTGACGTCCACCCGCTCCGCGAGGCGCCGTGCGAGCTCCTGCGCGTTGGCCTGCGCCCGCTCGACCCTCAGCTGCAGTGTGCGCAGGCCGCGCAGGGCCAGCCAGGCCTCGAAGGTGCCGGGGATGGCGCCGAACAGGTCCCGCCGCCCCTTGAGTACGCCGTACAGCTCCTCGTCGCGCGTGACGATGGCGCCCATGAGCAGGTCGGAGTGACCGGAGATGTACTTCGTCGCCGAGTGCACCACCAGGTCGACGCCCCACTCGAGCGGTTGCTGCAGGATCGGGGTGGCGAAGGTGTTGTCGACGACGACGTAGGCGCCGGCCTCGTGCGCGGCCTTCGTGATCGCCGCGATGTCGGCTACCTCCATCGCGGGGTTGGTCGGCGACTCGATCCAGACCAGAGAGGCGTCCTCGCAGGCCGCGATGACGGCCTCGGTGTCGGTGATGTCGACGAGCTGGGGCTTGATCCGCTCGCGCAGCTCGAGGTCGGCCAGCTGCATGATCGAGCCGTTGTAGGAGTGCCTGGGAGCGATCACCTTCTGGCCGTTGCCGACCAGGTCGAACAGCGTCGCCACCGCGGCAAGCCCGCTCGCGAAGGCCAGGCAGCGGCCACCCTCGAGACCGCCGAGCGCGTCCTCGAAGGCGGTCCAGGTGGGGTTGGTGTAGCGGCCGTACTCGAAGTCCCCACCGGCGACGTACGTGGAGGCCATCGTGATCGGGGCGTTCAACGGCTGGTCGGGCTCGTGCGGCGGGCGGCCGAGGTGCACGGCTTGGGTTGCGGGGCGCATGTCGCCAGCGTATTTGGCGGGTACGCCGCCGGTAGGGTCGGGAGGGTGAGCAAGCCACGGGTCGCCGTCGTATTCGGTGGTCGTTCCAGCGAGCACTCCATCTCCTGCATCTCCGCCGGGAGCGTGATCGCGGCGCTCGACCCGGAGAAGTACGACGTCGTCCCGGTCGGGATCGCCACGGACGGGCGCTGGGTCCTCGAGTCGGCCGAGCCGGGCCATCTCGCACTCGGACCCGGTGGCGAGCTGCCATCGGTCTCTGGCCACCGCGAGATCGCCCTGACGCCCGGGCAGGGCCTCGTCGTCACGGAGGCCGAGGAGGTGCCCTCCGTGCTTGGCGAGGTCGACGTGGTCTTCCCGGTCATGCACGGTCCCTGGGGCCAGGACGGCACCCTCCAGGGACTCCTCGAGATGGCCGGCGTCCGCTACGTCGGTGCCGGCGTGCTCTCCAGTGCGGTAGGCACCGACAAGCACTTCATGAAGCAGCTCTTCCTGGCTGCTGGGCTTCCCGTGCTGCCCTACGTGCAGGTGCGGCCGCGGCAGTGGGAGCGGGACCCCGCTGCGATCCGGGAGGCCGTCGAGGCGCTCGACTACCCGGTCTTCGTCAAGCCGGCGCGCGCCGGGTCGAGCTTCGGAATCACCCGGGTCGACACTGCTGAGGACCTCGACGCCGCCATCGAGGAGGCGCGACGGTTCGATCCGAAGGTGCTCGTGGAGTCCGCGGCGACGAACGCACGCGAGGTGGAGATCGGCGTACTCCAGGGTCTCGACGGCGGGGACCCCGAGACCAGCGAGATCGCCGAGATCAAGGTCGGTGCGGGGCACTCGTTCTACGACTTCGAGGCGAAGTACCTCGAGCAGAGCTTCCAGATCCCCGCTTCGCTCCGTGAGGACATCGCGGATCAGGTGCGATCACTGGCCGTGCGCGCCTTCGAGGCCCTCGACGTCGAGGGGTTGGCACGCGTCGACTTCTTCGTGCTCGGTGAGGGCCGCGTGGTCGTCAACGAGGTGGAGACGATGCCCGGCTTCACCGCGACCTCGATGTTCCCGCTGCTCTGGCAGGCCTCGGGCCTGACCTACCCCGAGCTCGTCGAGCGCCTCGTGCGGCTCGCGCTGGAGCGGAGCACCGGGCTGCGCTAGATGCCCAGCAGGAAACGCCCGGGCTCAGCTGCAGCGCTTGAGCACCTGCGTGTGCGCCTTGATGACCCCGGCGAGATCGACCATGGCGGCGGCCGGAGGGCGGTACGTCGCGGGGAGGCTGACCTCGATGGCGGGGGTTCGCCCGAGGGTGGTCGAGACGACGTCGGCGCTCTGGTCGCTGACCATCTTCTCCGGCACGAACCAGTCGACGCCGTTGACCGTCTGGCAGCTGGCGAACTTGTCGTAGCCGGCCGCCTTGCCGACGCCGCAGCGCAGCACGATGGCAGGGTCACCCCAAGCGGCGCCGAGGGGGTTGCCCTTGGTCTCGACCTGGGCCTGGTCGGACACGTGGTCAGGCAGCGCCTTCACCAGTGCGGTGCAGGTCGTGCGTTCGGACGCGGTGACCGAGGTGGCGGCCACGTCGACCTTGCCGCAGGCCGTGACGAACAACACGAGGAGCGCGATGACGCCCGCCACCGCGAAGGATGACGGGCGTCTCGGTGAGGTGCTGCGAATGAGCGGCGTCAGATGTGGACGACGGGGCACGTCAGCGTTCGCGTGATGCCGTCGAGGGTCTGCACCTTGGCGACGACCAGCTTGCCGAGCTCGTCGACGTTTCGGGCCTCTGCGCGCACGATCACGTCGTAGGGGCCGGTGACGTCCTCGGCGAGGATGACGCCCTTGATGTCGGTGATCCGCTGAGCGACCTCTGCGGCCTTGCCGACATCGGTCTGGATCAGGATGTAGGCCTGCACGACCATGTGTGGGACTCCCTCGTGGATCGGAAAAGTCTGAACCGTCTCGAAACCTACCGGACGACCAGCCGAGGCGGAACACGACGGTCCCCCGCGATCCTGCCCGACGGTCTGGTGGGATGGTGTCATGAGTGCCTCCGACTCCTTCGCACCCCACGCCACGCTCGCCGACGTGGGGGAGTTCGGACTGATCGCGGCCCTGTCGAGTCGGTTCGAACAGGGGCCGCACGTGTACGTCGGACCAGGCGACGACGCCGCGGTCCTGCGCACGCCCAAGGGCCACGTGGTGGTCTCCACCGACCTGCTCGTCGAAGGCCGGCACTTCAAGCGTGAGTGGGCCCCGGCTCATGACATCGGACGGAAGGCCGTTGCCAGCAATCTCTCCGACATCAACGCGATGGGCGGCCGCGCGCACTCCCTCACCATCGGACTGGCCGCGCCCGCGGACCTCCCGGCCCGGTGGGCGCTCGACCTCGCCGACGGGATCGCGGAGGAGGCGGCGCTCGTCGAGGCGAGCATCGTCGGGGGGGACCTGGCCACGGCCCGTGAGGTCGTTGTCGCGGTCACGGTGCTCGGGACGTGTCAGGTGGCCCCTGTGCTCCGGAGCGGCGCGCAGGCCGGTGACGTAGTGACACTCGCCGGTCGCCAGGGCTGGGCCGCGGCTGGGCTGGCGGTCCTGACACGCGGGTTCCGCTCCCCGCGAGCCGTGGTCGAGGCCTACCAGCGTCCTGCGCCCCCCTACGACGCCGGACCGGCTGCCGCAGTAGCCGGAGCGACCGCGATGATCGATGTCTCCGACGGGTTGCTCGCCGACCTGGGCCACATCGCCACGGACTCCGGCGTGTCCATCGACATCCGCCGAGACGCCTTCGAGCTCGCCGACCCGATGCGCGCGGTCGGGTCGGCGCTGGGCGTGGACCCGATGCGGTTCATCCTCGGGGGAGGCGACGACCACGCAATCGTGGCGACCTTTCCTCGGGCCGCCGCCCTGCCGACCGGGTTCACCGTCATCGGGTCCGTCGCCGGGCCGGGGGAGGGCGGGTCTGTGGTCACGGTCGACGGTGCCGCGTACGACGGCCCAACCGGGTGGAAGCATTTCGAGTGAGGCTGGTGCCGGTGCCGGATGCGGACCCACCGAAGACAGCGAAACGGCGCATCCGGAGTTCCAGATGCGCCGTCTCGGCAGAGTTTCAGTGAGCGGTCAGCGGGAGACCTTGCCCGCCTTGAGGCAGCCGGTGCACACGTTGAGGCGCTTGGGCGCACCGTTTACGGTGGCGCGCACGCGTTGGATGTTCGGGTCGAAGCGACGCTTCGTGATCTTGCGCGACCAGGGGCGGTTGTTGCCGAAGCCGGGCTTCTTGGCGCAGATGTCGCAGACGGCAGCCACCGTGCACTCCTCGGATAGTTCATGGGATCGAAATCGGGGGGTCCAGCAGCCACCACCAAGGGTGTTCCGGACAACCGCACGAGAATAACTCAGAGCCGTCGCTCGACGCGAATCGAGGTGTGACCAACTACCGTGATGCCCTCCACACCGATCCCCCGAAAGTGAGCACGACGCATGCAAGCAGGGGCTGAGGTTGCCACCTTCGACCTCGACGTCGTACGCCGCTTCGCCGAACTGGTCGTCGACGGGCTGGCGTCGGCCCGCGAGGAGATCGACGCCCTCAACGTCTACCCCGTGCCCGACGGGGACACCGGCACCAACATGTTCCTGACCGTCGAGTCGGCGCGGGACGCGATGCTGGCGGCCCTCGTGGAACACCCCGGTGAGCTGCGTGTCGCGATGCAGGCCTACTCCCGAGGCGCGCTGCTCGGTGCTCGCGGCAACTCGGGGGTGATCCTGAGCCAGTTGGTGGGCGCGCTGCTGCGCCGGATCGGCCGGGCGGGGCCCGATGACCGTTCGGCCTCCGTCTTCGCCGAGGGGATGGCGCTGGCCACCGACGCGGCGTACTCCGCCGTCGGCAAGCCGGTCGAGGGCACGATCCTCTCCGTGGCCCGCGCAGCGTCCGTCGCGGCGGCGAAGGCGGCCGCGGTGCAGGAGGTCCGGCTCGGCGCAGTCGTCCATGCTGCCGCCAGCGCCGCACGCGCGGCGCTGGCCCTCACCCCGGAACAGCTGCCCATGCTCAAGGAGGCCGGTGTCGTCGACGCGGGCGGCCGCGGGCTGTGCGTGGTGCTGGACTCCGCCGAGTCGGCGATCACGGGGGAGCGGGTCACCACGACCACTCCCCGGGTCGGCACCTCGGCCATCCCGGTGGCGCGGATTCCCACCGACGACCTGACCGAGGACGGCCCGGCCTACGAGGTGTTGTACCTCCTCGAGACCGATGACGACTCCATCCCGGCACTCCGCGACGACCTGGCGCCGCTCGGCGACTCCTTGGTCGTGGTCGGTGGTGAAGGGCTCTGGAACGTGCACATCCACGTCGATGACGTCGGTGCCGCGGTCGAGGCAGGCATCCGTGCCGGTGCCCCGCGGCGCATCGAGGTCACCCACTTCGCCGAGCAGATCGAACGCGCACGCGACAAGCGCTCTGAACGCGTCGGTCGCAAGCTGGTGATCGTGGCCGCGGGCCCCGGACTGGCCGAGATCTTCACCGAGGCGGGTGCCGTGGTCCTCCATGGAGGTCCCGGGAGCCGGCCCAGCACCGGGCAGATCCTGGCGGCGATCGAGGCCACCGGCGCGAAGGAAGTGATCGTGCTGCCCAACGACCCCGACTCCGTCGGCGTGGCCGAGGCAGCAGCCCACGAGGCCGAGGCCAAAGGGGTGCACGTCGTGGTGATCCCGACGCAGGCCCAGGTGCAGGGCATCGCCGCTCTGGCCGTGCACGAGCCTGGCCGTCCGCTGGACAGCGACGTGGTGCACATGACCGCAGCGGCCCGCGGCGCCCGCCACGGTGCCGTCACCGTTGCCGCGAAGGACGCCATGACGACCGCTGGGCCGTGCTCGGTGGGTGACGCCCTCGGTGTGGTCCACGGCGACTTCGCCATCGTCGGCAAGGATCTCTACGAGGTCGCGACCGGTGTGCTCGAGCGGCTGCTCGGCGGTGGTGGTGAGCTCGTCACCCTGGTCGCCGGAGTCGAGGCCGGTGACCTGGCGCTGGCGTGCGAGCACTGGGTGCAGCGCGCCCATCCCGGCGTCGACGTCGCGCTCTACGAGGGTGGACAGGAGCGCTACCCCTTGTTGATGGCGGTCGAGTAGTGGTCCAGGTCTCGTGGGACTCACCGGTGTCCGCAGTAGGCGGCAAGCACTACAACAAGATCATCAAGGCCACCGGTGTCGAGACGGTCGGGGACCTGCTCGGGATCTACCCACGTCGCTACGTGCGCAAGGGGTCCCTGAGCGAGCTCGAGGAGCTCACCGAGGGCGACATCCTCTCGCTCGTGGGCAAGGTGGTCTCCTCGGAACAGAAGCCCTACCAGGACCGGCGCACCCACAAGACGGCGTACCGCCTCGAGGTCCGGGTCAGTGCTCAGGACGGCAGCCTGCTTCTGACGTACTTCGACAAGCACCAGAGCACCGCGGACTGGCGCGCCAGGAAGGAGCTGCCCCTGGGCAGCGTGGGTGTGTTCAGCGGCCGGCTCAAGTGGTTCAACAACCAGTGGCAGCTGACCAACCCGGCGTCCAGGATGTACGGCGGGGCCGACGGTGACCTGGCGGAGATGCCCGACCTCATCCCTCTCTACGCCTCCGTGGCCGGCGTCAACACCTGGCAGTTCGAGGACACCATCCGGCTGGCGCTCGACCTGGTGGCCGACGTCGCCGACGTACTGCCGCCTGCGGTGCGTGAGGCGGAGGACCTGATCGAGGCCGCGCCGGCACTGCGCTGGATCCACCGTCCGGACACCTGGGCGCAGAAGGTGAGCGCCGAGAAGCGGCTGAAGTACGACGAGGCCTTCGTCACCCAGACCGTGCTCGCCCGCCGTCGC
>JBDSXU010000328.1:0-9687 GCA_039926005.1 Marmoricola sp. | reverse complement strand
CTTCGCGGTTCTCGGGTCGGCCATCAGCACCCGATCGCGATCAACGGCACCCGCTCCGGATCCAGCCGGGTGATCGCCGCACTCATGAACGTGCGCGTCGCCGAGGCGCAGCCAGCGTTGGCGCCGTGGCTGGTCATGGTCATGCCGGTCACTCCTGAGCCAGGTCGGTCGGCGCTAGGTCGGTTCGGACGCCACGGTACGCCGGCTGGCGCAGTCGGCCGTCGGTCGTGAGCTTGAGGTACTGCACGTCGACGATGACAGTGGGGCTGACCCAGACGGTGCCCTCACGGTCGAGCCGTGGGAGGACCTCGGTGAACGGCGACTCGTCCGCCACCAGTGGCGTCAACATCTTGCCCAGCAGCTGGCCGGCCTTCCCGGCGATCCCGCTGCCGACGCGCCCCCGGAACTCCAGCCCGTCGGCAGTGGGCTGTCCGACGAGGACCGCACCCAGCCGGTGGGTGCTGCCGGTCTCGTGGCGGAACCCGCCGACGACGAACGACCCGGTGGGCCGGATCGGGAACTTCAGCCAGTCCCGGCTGCGCAGGCCCGGTCGGTAGGGCGAGGAAAGCCGTTTGCTGACGATGCCCTCGAGGCCTTGCTGCGCCGCTGCATCGAGCAGCATCTGCCCGTCGTCGTAGGTCCGCGGCACCTGCCAGGCAACGTCGTCGAGACCGAGGGTCAGGAGTAGCTCACGACGCTCCCGCAGCGGCCGTGTGCACAGGTCCTGGCCGTCGAGCCGGAGCAGGTCGAACACGATCAGCGTGACCGGGTTGGTCTGCGCGAGTCGCCTGGCCCGGGTGGCGTCGCGGACGTGCATCCGATCGGCGAGGGCACCGAACGACGGCACGCCCTCACCCAGGGCCACCACCTCACCGTCGAGCAGGAAGTCCTCGACACCCGGCAGGGCCGTGGCCAGGTCATGCAGCTCGGGGAAGGAGACGGTGACGTCGTTCTCGTTGCGGGAGTAGGTCCGCTGCCCGCCCTCGGTCCGGTCCACGAGCACGCGCATGCCGTCCCACTTGACCTCGTGGGTCCAGCCCTCGCCGGAGGGCACGCGGTCCCCCTTGGTCGCGAGCATCGGCAGCACGCGCCCAGTGTGGCAGGACCGTCAGGGCAGGCAGGTCACAACAGCTCCGCGAGCATGCGGCCGGCGACTGCGGCCCCGTCGGTCTCCACCGGACGGTAGGAAACCTCGTGGTCGATCTCCTGCACGATCGCCGCCGCGAGCGCGTCCGGGTCGACGGCCTCCTCGTAGTCCAGGCAGCGGCCCGCGTCGTACTGCTCGAGCCGGTGGCGCACGTGGAAGTTCTGCTCGAAGTGGTGCCGCAGCGGCACGTAGAGGAAGGGCCGCTGGCTGGCGGTGAGCTCCATGGTGGTGGTGAGCCCGCCCTGGACGACCGCGAGATCGGAGGCCGCGAGGTGCTGGTAGAGGTCCGGCACATGACCACGGACCGACACCCCGCGGCGTCTCGGCAGCGACCGCGGGTCGATGCGCGGACCGGCGACGACCAGGAACCGAAGATCTGGCAGCTCCCGGCGCACCAGCGGCGCCGCGTCCAGCACCCGCCGCAGCAGCGGGGCACCGACGCCTGATCCGCCGACCGTCACGACGCAGAGTCGCTCATCGGCGCGGTGGCCGAGGCGCGCCTTCAGTGCCTCGCGGTCGGCCAGGTCGCCCTGGTCGAAGCCGGTGACGTAGCCGGAGAACTCGAAGTTCTCCCGCACCCACTCACGAATCATCGGGAGGCCGTCACCGAAGCTCTGCGGTATGACGTCCTCGGGATTGCCGACGAACACGGACCGGTCACGCACTCGCGCGAACCGCTGCCGCTGCTCGATCATCTCCGCGTTGTAGTCGGCGGTCAGAGCCGCCTCGCGATCACCACCGTCGGGCATCGGCAACCAGCCGACGAAGTCGGTCATCCAGGCGAAGGCGAAGCGCTTCAGACCCGGGTTCTCGTGCAGGAAGTAGTCGACGTCCCAGGCCTCGTCGCCCACCACGAGGTCGTAGTGCTCCTGCTCGACGACGTCGGCGAAGACCATGAAGTTGTTGACCAGGATCGCGTCCATCTCCCGGATCGCCTGGAACGCGTGCAGGTCGTGCTCGCCGGCGACGTGCTCGATGTGCGCCGACTCGTTGGCCAGCCACCGGGAGGCCGGGTGGATCCGTTCGCCCGCAGCTTCCAGGACGGCGGTCACCGGGTGCTGCGCCAGCCAGTCCACCTCGAGATCGGGATGCAGCTTGCGCAGCTCCTCCACGATCGCGAGGTCGCGCTTAGCGTGGCCGAGCCCGATCGGTGAGGAGAGGTAGAGCGCGCGCCTGCGACGACGCGAGGCGATGACCCAGGTACGCCGCTCGCGGGGCGGCCTGATCCGGTCGACGAACTCGCGGATCATCAGGTTGACCTGCACCGGGTGTCGGGCCATCGGACCGTGCCCCGCGCCGTCGATGAGGATCAGCGACCCGCCGGTCAGCTCGGCCAGGCGCTCACCGATCTCGTGGGGTCGGACGGCGTCCCGGGTGCCGTGCACGACGGTGACCGGACACTGCACCTTCGCGCACAGCGGCTCCAGCGGCGTACAGACCGCACCGTCGCGACCGAGCCGGCCGGCCGTGCTGTCGATGAGCATCTCCGCCGTCGTCTCCCGCGACCAGCCCACGCAGTCCTCGATCTGCTTCGAGGAGTGCGGCTCGTTGAACATCTGCTGGAAGAAGAAGTCCTGGAAGCCCGGGTAGTCACCTTCGAGCCAGTAGTGCTTGTTGTACTTCGCCCAGCCCTCGGTCTCGCTGTCCCGTTCGTGCCAGGGGTGCAGGTCCCGTTCCGGTTGAGCCACGTGCAATCCGCACGACGGCGCGATCGCGAAGATGCCTAGGACTCGATCCGGGTGCTGGCCGGCGACGTGCACCGACCAGGTGCCCGCGCAGGACAGCGCGACGAGCACCGCCTTGTCGGTCCCCGTCGCGTCCATGACCGCGACCGTGTCGGCGGCGAACTGCTCGTCGGTGTACGCCGCCGCCCCCTTCGGCCGGCCCGAGCGTCCGCTGCCCCGACCGTCGAAGGTGACCACGCGGAAGTGCCGGGCCAGGTAGCCGATCTGCGCCTTCCAGAACCGGGAGTCGATGATGCTCCACGTCGGCATCAGCAACACGGTTGTCGGGCCTTCGCCGTACACGTCGTAGGCGAGGCGCACGCCGTCCCGCTCGGCCACCCCGGACAGGTCGGGCTCCCTGGCCCGGCTGGGTTGCGGTTCCGTCACGGACGAACCTCCAGCACCTGGTTGAAGGGTGTCTCAGCGACCTTGGCGAAGCGGGTGAACCCGCCCGTCGTGACGACGTCCCGGATGCGAGCAGGGCCGGCCTGGGTGCCGAGGGCCAGTCCGACCTCCTGCGAGAGCGAGGCGGGTGTGCAGAGCAGTGTGGAGAAGCCATAGTAGGCCCGCCCGACGGGGTTGAGGTTGTCCTGCACGTGGTCGCCGGCAGCAGGCTCGACCACCAGCCAGGTGCCGTCCTCGGCAATACTCTGGCGCACGTGCCTGGCCGCGCCAACCGGGTCACCCATGTCGTGCAGCGCGTCGAACGTGGTGACCAGGTCGTAGCCCGTTCCGCTGAACCCCTGTGCCGGCGCCGCCTCGAAGGTGACCCGGTCGCTGACACCAGCGGCCTCGGCCCTGGAGCGGGCCTCGGTGATCGAGTCCGGGTGGTAGTCCGACCCCACGAACGTCGAGTTCGGGAACGCCTGGGCCATGATCACCGTCGAAGCTCCGTGGCCACAGCCGATGTCGGCCACCCGGGCACCACGCTCGAGCTTGGCGACCACACCGTCGAGGGCCGGCAGCCACTCGCCGACGAGGTGGGCGTTGTAGCTGGGCCGGAAGAAGCGCTCGCAGCCCTCGTGCACGTCGTGGTTGTGCTCGTGCCAGCCGAGCCCGGCGCCGCTGCTGGCCAGCTCGATGATCCGCCAGGAGTCCTGGACGGTGCCGAGGGCGATCTGGAAGAACCCGGGCAGGAAGGCGGGGCTGGACTCGTCGGTGAACGCGACGATCTGCTCGGGGGGCAGGGTGTACTGCCCGCTGGTCGCGTCGTACTCCACGATGCTTCCCGCGGCCTGCGCGTTGAGCCACTCGCGGGCGTAGGGCTCGGCGGTGCCGGTGTCGTCGGCGAGACGGCTGGGCGTCGTGGGTCCCGAGGCGGCCATCGCCCGGTAGTAGCCGAGCTTGTCCCCCATCACGACGAGGCCGGCGTTGAGGGTCGCCCCCACCTCGTCCACGGCCCGGAAGACGAAGGCCATCAGCTTGTCGAAGTCCACCTCGGTGGGCTGTTTCAGGTCGGTCATCACGGTTGTCCTCTCAGGTGTTTGCTAGATGTGGCGACGAACGTAGGGCTGGTGCCAGCGCCGTCGCATCAGGTGCCCCACCTAGTCCTGCCTGACCAGGTCCTAGACTCCGAGAGGTGCTGATCGGACGGGAGCCGGAGCGGCGGGTCATCGGCACGCTGCTGGCCGGGGCGCGGGTGGGCGACAGTCGCGTCCTGGTGCTCAGCGGTGAGCCCGGCATCGGCAAGACGGCGCTGCTGACCGAGGCGGAGACGCTCGTCGGGGACATGCGCGTCCTGCGCGCGCAGGGGGTGCAGTCCGAGAGGCTGGTCCCGTTCGCCGGGTTGCTCCAGCTCCTGCGACCGATCCTGCCGCTGCTCGAAGGCATCCCGGCTCCGCAGTCCGCGGCCCTGTCCTCGGCACTGCTCCTGAGCTCCTCCGCCGCGGCCGAGCCCAGTCGTTTCGCCGTGGGCGCAGCCACCTTGAGCCTGCTGAGCCGGGCCGCCGAGGACCGGCCGCTGGCCGTGTTCGTCGACGACGCCCACCTGCTCGACAACCCCTCGACGGAGGCACTCGTCTTCGCTGCTCGTCGGCTGGTCTCCGACGCCGTCGCGATCCTGGCGGGCGTCAGAGCCGGGGAGGCGGGGTCGGCGGCCTGGAGCTCGCTGCCGACGCTGACGCTCCCCGGGCTCGATCTCGACGCTGCCCGGGAGCTGGTGGTCGGCGCCTCAGGGGAGGTACGACGGGCACAGCTCGTCCGACTGCACCAGGCGACGGCCGGCAACCCGCTGGCTCTGCTCGAGCTCGGTGATCGTCTCGACGCGATCGAGGCCGTGCCCCTGGAGGCGCCGCTCACCGTCTCGGAGCAGCTGGTCCGATCGTTCATCGGGCGGGTGTCGGGCCTCAGCGATCCAGCCCGCGCCGCGCTCCTGGTCGCAGCCGCGGACAGCTCCAGCTTCGCCACCGTGCAGCAGGCCTCCCGGGTCCTGGGCCTGGCGGAGGCCCGGTTGTCAGAGGCCGAGGACGCCGGCCTGCTCACCGTGAGCGATGACCGCATCGAGTTCCGGCACCCGCTCGTGCGCTCCGCCGTCTACGGGGCCGCCGACCCCGAGCAGCGCCGCGCTGTGCACCGGGCCCTCGCCGAGGTGATCCCCCCGGACCAGACCGACCGGCTTGCCTGGCACCTCTCCGAGGGCGCGGTGGCCCCGGACGAGGCGACTGCGCAGACCCTGGACCGGGTCGCCGGGCAGGCCACGGCACGTGGTGCCCACGCGATCGCCGCGAGCGCCCACGAACGCGCGGCCGAGCTGACTGCTGCCCCTGCACTCCTGGCCGGACGGCTGGCCTCCGCGGGAGACGCGGCCTGGCTGTCTGGACGCACCGAGCGGGCCGTGGAGCTGCTCGACCGGGCACTGGCCTGCGATCCAGACCTCGTGCTGCGGACGCACATCCAGGAGCTGCGCGGAGCCGTCGAGACGCGGTCCGGGTCACTCGACACAGCGTTGACCACGTTGATGGAGGCGGCAATTGCCGTCGAGTCGACCGACCCGGACACCGCCGTCAGACTCTTCGCCGACGCCATCCACGTCTCGTTCTACCTCGCCGCGCCGGCTGCTGCCATGCGAGCCTGCGCGGCGATCGAGTCGTTGCTCGGGTCCTGCGTCGACCCGAACGCCCGGTTCCTCGGGTCGATGGCCTCCGGGATGGCACTCGTGCTGAGCGGGTCAGGCGAGTGCGGCATCGAACGGGTCCGCGGCGCGGCCTTCCCACTGCTGATGCCGGAGGCCGCACGCGCAGACAGGTTCCGGCTGCCGCTACGTGTCCAGGGGGCGCTGTGGCTCCGCGACTCGGGACCGTTCCGGGACGAGGTCGGCGAGGCCATCGACAACCTGCGCGAGCAAGCCGCTCTCGGGTCGCTCCCCTACCTGCTGATGCACATCGCCCGCGACGCCGCGACCAGCGACCGCTGGGACGATGCTGAAGCGGCCTACCAGGAAGCGATCCGGCTGGCCCGCGAGACCGGGCAGAGCACCGACCTGGGCGTCTCGTTGGCGGGGCTGGCCTGCCTGGACGCACGGCGGGGTCGCGAGCAGGAGTGCCGCGACGCCGTGGCCGCAGCGGACGACCTCTGCCGCGCGAACCACATCAGGCTCGGGTCTTTCTGGCTGGTGTTCGCGCAGGGCGACATGGCCTCGGGGCTGGGCGACCCGGCCGTGGCGGCTGGTCACTACGAACTGCTGGAGTCCCTACTGGCCGAGACCGGGTTGGCAGACCCGGACCAGTCGTGCGCGGCCGAACTGGTGGAGACCTACCTACAGCTGGGCCGGGGCGAGGACGCGCGTCGGGTCGCGGACGAGCTCGCCGTGAAGGCTGCGGCCAAGGGCCAGCCGTGGTCACTGGCCCGATCCGCGCGAGCCCTGGCCCTGTGCACGTCAGGCACCGAGTCGGAGGCGTACTTCCGGGACGCCTTGGCGTCGCACGCAGAGACCCCTGACCGCTACGAGACGGCTCGCACCGAGCTCGCCTTCGGAGCCTGGCTACGCAGGGAGCGGAGGCGGGTCGAGTCGCGCCCCTTCCTCGGCTCGGCCCTGCGCTCGTTCGAGGAGCTGGGGGCCACCCCCTGGGCCGACCGGGCCGCACATGAGCTCCAGGCGACCGGCGAGACGGTGCACCGCCGTGAGGCTGATGTGATGGACGAGCTGACGCCGCAGGAACGCCAGATCGCCCAACTGCTGGCCAGGGGCCGCACCACGCGCGAGGCGGCAGCAGCGCTCTTCATCAGCCCCAAGACGGTCGAGTACCACCTGCGCCACGTCTACCTCAAGCTCGGTATCCGCTCCCGGTCCGCGCTCGCCGAGCGGTTCGAACCGAGATAGGACACGCTGCGGGGGCCGAGGCTCAGCGTGGGGTGGCGGGTGGCGCATCCCACCAGTCACCGGGCATCCTGATCACATGCGCGCAATCTGGAAGGGTGCCGTCTCCTTCGGCCTGGTCAGTGTCCCGGTGAAGCTGTACTCCGCGACGGAGAGCAAGGACATCTCGTTCCGACAGGTCCACGCCAAGGACGGTGGCCGGATCAAGTACCAGCGGGTCTGCAGCCTCGACGGAGAGGAGGTGGAGTTCGCCGACATCGCCAAGGGCTATGAGACCGAGGACGGCGAGATGGTCATCCTCTCCGACGAGGACATGGCCCAGCTCCCTGCCAACAGCAGTCGTGAGATCAGCGTCGAGAAGTTCGTGCCCAGCGACCAGATCGACCCGATGCTCTTCGAGAAGTCCTACTTCCTCGAGCCCGAGAAGTCAGGCGCCAAGCCCTACGCGCTGCTGCGGGAGGCGCTCGAGGCGGCGGACCGGATGGCCCTGGTGACCGTGTCGCTGCGCAACCGGGTCTCGCTGGCGGTCCTGCGGGTACGCGAGGAGGTCATCGTGATGCAGACGATGATGTGGCCCGACGAGATCCGCAACCCCGACTTCGGCTCGGTCGATACCAGCGAGGCCAAGCCTGCCGAGGTGAAGATGGCCACGATGCTCGTCGAGACCCTGGCCGGCGACTTCGACGCCTCGGAGTTCGAGGACGACTACCGCGGGGCGGTGGAGGCGCTCGTCAAGGCCAAGATCGAAGGTGGCGAGGTCAAGCGCACCCCGGAGGCCAAGAAGTCATCGGGCGAGGTGGTGGACCTGCTCGCCGCTCTCCAGCGCAGCGTCGACGCCGCCAAGACAGCCCGTGGCGAGAAGACCGACTCAGCGGAGGACACGGCGGACGAGGGCAAGCCGAAGAGGTCGACTGCCAAGAAGGCCACCGCGAAGAGGGCCCCGGCCAAGAAGACCACCAAGAAGACCACCGCCAAGAAGCAGGCGAAGAAGGCCAGCTGACGCTCCAGCACCGGCAAGGCACCCGAATCTCCAGCGAAAATGCGACATAGACCACATATCATTTCTTGCGCGTAACCATCCCCCTGGATCGCCGTTGGATCGGTCATCACGACGCGTCGGCGGCCCCGCCTGCGCCGTTCCTGGGGAGGAATCTCAGTGCGCTCACACCTGCGCTTCGCATCAGTTCTCGGAGCAGCCACGCTGAGCGTAATTGCCGTGGCACCCGCCACGGCCGCCGCCCCGGTTGCCCGGTCGGGCGCCAATGCCATCACCGTCGCGGTCGCCGGCAACCAGAACGGTTCCGGTGACACCACCGCCACCAACGACGGGACCACCGAGACGAAGACCGGCGACGCCACTCCCCCGGCTTCGGTGCTGCAGGGGGGACCGGTCAACGCCGGCGCCCTGGCTCAGGAAGCCACCGCCAAGAGCAACGGCGAGTCGGCAGCGTGCGCCGGCGTGGCCGGCAACGGCGGCTCGGTCGCGCAGCTCGGTGACTCCAGCTGCCTGGACCCCGGCGAGGCGGTCAACGCCTCCCTGGGCAGCCTGGACCTGAGCGGGTTGGTCGTGGCCGACCCCGCCTCGGCACTCGCCCCGATCAACGCGATCACCCAGCCGGTGATCGACGCGGCCGCACCCCTCATCACACAGGTGATCGAAGCCACCGGGGGTCAGTTCGACGACCTCGGGCTCACGGCCGGCTTCGGGCTGGTCGAGGGCCGCTGCACCGCCTCTCCCGGCACGGCCGACGGCTCCGCGACCCTGACCGACGCAGCCATCACCCTCAGCGTGCCCGGAAAGACCCTCACCCTGCTCGACCTGCCCCTGCACCCGAAGGCGAACACCCACTACGCGACCGACCTGAGCGACGTACTCGACCTCATCGCCGACGGTGTGGAGACCGACCTGAACAACTCCTTCGACGGCCAGGCAGCACCGGCGAAGGCCTTGCTCGCACCGTTCCGGGAGCAGATCATCGCCAACGTCAGGAGCCAGGTCGAGGAGAACCTCGCACCACTCGAGCAGAACCTCCTCGACATCACCCTGAACCGGCAGATCCGGACCGATGGCGCGATCAAGGTCCGCGCCCTGGATCTCGAGGTGCTGCCGGTTCTCCAGGACCAGCTAGACGCCTCCCTGGCGAGCCTGCAGATCGGCAACGCCGCCTGTGGCCCCTCGGGCCGGAGCGCCGCTCCCGCCGCAGTCGCACCTCCCGCCAAGGCCTCGGGCCTGCCCAGGGCCGTCTCCGCCGGCTACGGGAGCATGCCCGCCGAGTACTCCTCGCCCGAATCCGGGGACAGCTCGACGAGCACCATCGCGCTGGCCGCCTTCGCCGTGCTCGTGTCGCTGGGTGCCGGGCTCGCCACGATCCGTCGCCGCCACGACTGACGGACTCGACGATCATGAGCTGCTCTCCCTGGGACTCCAGGATCGCATCCTGGAGCACGGCGTTGTTGGTGCTGTGCGGCGTACTCGCTGCTGCGGGGCTGGTGCTGCCCTC
>JBDSXU010000327.1:0-3483 GCA_039926005.1 Marmoricola sp. | reverse complement strand
CACCTCGACACCGGCATGACGGACGTCCTGGACCAGCGCCTCGAGATCGTCGATCGTCTGCAGGGGCGCGGCGGCGGGATCCGTTCCCTGCTCGCGCAGGAGGCCGAGCATCGACCTGGTCTGGGTCAGTGCTCTGCGACTGGTGTCGGCGATGATCTCCAGCGCGTGCTCGGCTGCGTCGACGTCGGAACGGATCACGTGTCCACCGACCCCGGCCTGCACCGCGATCAGCGACATGCTGTGCGCCACGACGTCGTGCAGCTCCCGGGCGATCCGCAGTCGCTCCTCCACGATGGCCCGCGCGGCGTGCTCGCGCGCGGTCGCCGCTTCGTGCTCGGCCACGCGTAGTCGTTCGGACTGCTGGCTCCGGCGCGAGCGGATCGCGTCCCCCAGCGCCCACGCAGCAAGCACCAGGGCGCACGCCTGCAGCAGGTCGGCCGTGCCGAGGTCCGGGACGTCGAGGAGGGCGAGACCGATGAAGACGACGATCGACAGCGCCAGCCCGACCACTCCGTCCCTGCGCCTGCCATGGACGGCGAGGGAGTAGAGGCTGAGCAGCAGGAGCACCGAGAGCAGGCCGATGTAGTGGTCCGTGAGGCTGACGACGAGGCACCCCGTGACGAACACCGCGAAGGAGGGCGCCGGCCTCGTTCTGCGCCAGACCAGCGAGAGTCCGGCGGCCAGGGTAGCTGCGACGGACAGCGGGTCCGCCGGTTCGAGCCTGGTGTCGATGACCGCCACGTCGGTGCTCAGCAGCGACGCCACCGACAGCAGCGCGGCCACGAACCCGATGGTGAGGTCGAGGTACGGCGAGAACCGCCGGGACAGCGTCTCCCAGGCCCCTCGCTCGTACGACGGCTCGACCGCCTGGGCTGGCATGTCCACAAACTACGCCGGAGGCTTCCAGCTGGCATCAGTCCCGGGACCCCCTCGGCTCTGTCTGCAGACAGAGGTGTGCCGAGCACGGAAGACTGGCGCCATGCCGACCTTCATCGCCTTCTTGCGTGCAGTCAATGTGGGCAAGCGCCAATACCCGATGGCCGAGCTGCGCGAAGCACTCACCAACGCAGGCTTCGAGGAGGTCGCCACCCACATCCAGACCGGCAATGCGCTGGTCCACACCCGCATGCGGTCGCGCGCCAAGGTCACCGCGGCGCTGGAGAAGACGATGCTCGAGGACCGTGGATTCGCCGTGCCAGTGGTGCTGATGACTCCGGCCGAGCTGACCGAGACCCACGACGAAGCGCTCACTTTCGCGAGGGAGTTCACCCAGCAGGGCAACGAGATCCAGGGTCACTACCTGACCCTGCTTGCCGAGCCGGCGACCGCAGCCGCTGCGCGGTCGTTCGAGGCGAAGTCCGAGCCGGGGGAGGAGGTCCGAGTGGGCAAGCGGGCCGTACACCTGTTGCTCGCGAAGTCCTACAGCGAGGCCTCGACCAGCAACGCCGAGGTGGAGCGTCACCTCGGCATTGCCACCACCCGTAGCCTGACCGTGATCACGAAGCTCGCCGAGAAGTGGGGACAATGAGCCAGCAGCAGTGGTGGCGTGACGCCGTCATCTACCAGATCTATCCACGGTCCTGGGCCGACTCCGACGGGGACGGCATGGGTGACCTGCCCGGGATCACCAAGAGACTCCCGCACCTGGCGGACCTGGGTGTGGATGCCGTGTGGCTCTCGCCCTTCTACACCTCGCCCCAGCACGACGCGGGCTACGACGTGGCCGACTACCGCGACGTCGACCCCCGGTTCGGCACGCTCGCTGATGCCGACGCGTTGATCGACCGCGCCCACGAGTTGAGCCTGCGAGTGATGGTCGACATCGTCCCCAATCACTCCTCCAGCGAGCACCCGTGGTTCCAGGAGGCGCTGGCCGCCGGCCCCGGCAGTGCCGAACGCGCGCGCTACATCTTCCGGGACGGCAACGGGCCGGGCGGTGAGGAGCCCCCGAACAACTGGAAGAGCACCTTCGGCGGTTCCGCGTGGGAGCGCGTGACCGAGGCCGACGGCTCACCTGGCCAGTGGTACCTCCACCTCTTCGACGTCACCCAGCCCGACTTCGACTGGACCAACCCCGAGGTGGGCGACGAGATGGAGGACACGCTGCGGTTCTGGATGGACCGTGGCGCCGACGGCTTCCGGATCGACGTGGCGCACAGCCTGGTCAAGGCGGAGGGGCTGCCGGACGCCGAGGCGCTGCACGAGATGAACATCGACCGCACCTCCGACCTGCCCATGTGGGACCAGCCCGGTGTGCACGACGTCTACCGTCGCTGGCGCAAGGTGACCGACTCCTACGCCGTCGAGGGCCAGGACGCCGACCGGATCATGTGCGGCGAGGCGTGGGTGACACCGATCGAGGCGATGGCTCGCTACGTCCGCCCCGACGAGCTCCACCAGACGTTCAACTTCGCCTTCCTGCTGAGTCCATGGATCGCCTCGGAGCTGCAGGCGAACATCGACGCCTCCCTGATGGCCGTCGAGCCGCACAGCGCGACGCAGACGTGGGTCCTCTCCAACCACGACGTGGTCAGGCACGCCTCCCGCCTGGGCTTCGACCCGGCGCCGGGACCGCTGAAGATGTCCGGGATCGGAGCCGATGACCCGCAGCCCGACGCGGAGACAGGACTGCGCCGTGCGCGCGCGGCGACCACGGTGATGCTGGCCCTGCCGGGGTCGTCCTACCTCTACCAGGGCGAGGAGCTCGGCCTGCCCGAGGCGACCCAGCTGCCGGACGAGGCCCGGCAGGATCCCGTCTGGGAGAAGTCCGGGCACACCGCTCGTGGGCGTGACGGCTGCCGGGTGCCGATGCCATGGGAGGCGGAGGCCGAGGCGTATGGCTTCGGTCCCTCGGACAAGGCATGGCTGCCACAGCCCGCGGCGTACGCCGATCTCGCGGTGGACCGCCAGAGCGGGGTGGAGGGCTCCACGCTGGAGCTCTACCGGAGTCTGCTGCGGGTGCGCCGCGAGCACCGACCTGGCCGCGGAGAGCTCACGTTCGTCGACCTCGGTGCAGGCGTGTTGGCCTTCGACGTCAGCACCGAGACGGGCTCGCCCCTTCGCGTGATCGCCAACGTGGATGGGGAGTTCGTGCCGCTCCCGGAGGGCGCCGAGGTGCTGGTGGCGAGCGGCGAGCTCGACCCTGCCGGCGCGATCCCGCGCGACACGGCGGTCTGGCTACGCCTGGCCTGACCAGCGCCGCGTCCGGGACTCCGCGAGGACCATCTGCATGACGCCTTCGTTCCAGGCGTGCTCGCGGATCAGCCGGTAGCGCTCGCCGGCAACGCGGAGGTAGGCGTCGCCGCCGGTCTCCTGGGGTCCGCGCACGCCCGCCTGGTCGATCAGCTGGAGTACCCGGGTGTACTCCTCGTCGAACCACCGGATCGCCATGGTGGGCTTGTCGAAGTAGTTGCCCTCCTCGTGCATCAGGCGGCAGGCCCACGCCTCGACCATCTCCGCAAGGCGGTGGTAGTCGGCCGGATC
>JBDSXU010000326.1:0-5322 GCA_039926005.1 Marmoricola sp. | reverse complement strand
GTGGAGATCACCGGCGCCCAGGCAGCGGCCCGGGCCATCGACGTGATCGAGAAACAGGTCGGGGCCGACAACCTGTCCTGCGTGGTGATCGAGCCCATCCTGGGGGAGGGCGGGTTCGTGGTGCCGGCCGAGGGCTTCCTGCCGGCCATCGCCGACTGGTGCACCGAGAACGGCGTGGTGTTCGTCGCCGATGAGATCCAGTCCGGCATGTGCCGCACGGGGGCGTGGTTCGCCTGCGAGCACGAGGGTGTCGTCCCCGATCTGGTCACGGTCGCGAAGGGACTGGCTGGCGGACTGCCCCTCGCCGGTGTCGTCGGCCGGGCCGAGATGATGGATGCACCGCACGCCGGCGGCCTGGGCGGGACGTACGGCGGGAACCCGGTCACCTGCGCCGCGGCGCTGGGTGCGATCGCGACGATGGAGCAGATGGACCTGCCGGCGCGGGCCCGCCGGATCGGAGACCTGATGGGCCCGCGCCTCACCTCGATGAAGGAGAACGTCAAGGGCGTCGGGGACGTGCGCGGTCGCGGCGCGATGATGGCGATCGAGATCGTCCACCCGGGCACCAAGGAACCCGACCCGGAGACGGCCGCGAAGATCAGCGCCGGGTGTCACCGGACCGGTGTCCTCACGCTGACCTGTGGCACCTACGGCAACGTGCTGCGCTTCCTGCCGTCGCTGGTGATCCCCGAACTCCTCCTGGAGGACGCGCTCAATGTCGTAGAAGGGGTGGCGGAGGGCTTCATCTTCGAGCCTTGAGCTCGTGGATGACCGCTAGATCTCATGAATCGGATCTCCCGCTCAGCACCGGCCACTCATCGCTCTGCGGCTCGGCAGGGGTGCCTTTGATCACGATGTCGATGGCACCTTCGAGCGGCTGGTTCCGCACCCGCTGCTGGCCCACCTCCGGTGGCCCGTCCTCCGACTCGACGCCCTGATCCTGCCGAGCCCGTTCGGCGCGGACCCGGGCGCGTTCGACCCGGTCGAGTGGTCGCATTCCCGCGTTGATCATGAGCCGAGCTGATCCTCTCGCTGCCCCCACGGACTACCGTACGCCGTCAACAGGTCCAGGAAGGGGCTTGCGTCGAACGCCTCGGGGCCCAGGACACCAGCCCCCGACCAGACCCCGGTGGCAAGCAGCTCGAGCGCCACCACGGGGTTGACTGCGGTCTGCCAGACCACGCACTGGTGACCGTACTCCCGCATCGACCACTCGTTGTCGACCACGTGATAAAGGTACGTCTCCCTCGGCTGGCCGTCCTTGCCGGTGCCGGTGACGAACAGTCCAGCGCAGGTCTTGCCGGACATCGCGTCGCCCAGAGTGGCCGGGTCCGGGAGGCAGGCGGCAACCACGTCGCGCGGGCTGACCTCACCTCCGGAAACCCTGACCTTGTCGGTCTTGTCCAGACCCAGCCTGTGCAGGGTCTTGAGCACCTCGATGAACTCGTTGCCGAGGCCGTACTTGAAGGTCGCGCGCTTGCAGTCGATCCAGCGCGGCATCAGGAGCACCTCCTCGTGCTCCACGTTGACGCACTCCACCGGACCGATGCCATCGGGGAACTCGAAGACCTCGGGCTCGCTGAACGGTGGCGTGGTGAACCAGCCACCCTCAGGATTCGACGCAGTCCTCTCCCAGATCACGGGCGGGTTCAGGCACTCCTCGATCGTGGTCCAGATGGAGAACGAGGGAGCGAACTCATATCCGGCCACCTCGAGGTTGGCCCCGTCACGGGTTCCGAGCTCGTCGATCTCGGAGAACAGGTGGTCTGCCGCGTAGCGGGCGAAGACGTCGGAAAGTCCCGGCTCGACACCCATCCCGACGAGGGCGAGACGTCCCGCGGACTCCCACTCCCCCGCCACGGCGAACTGCTCGTCGCCGAGCTTGACCCCGCACTCCGTGTACGGCGAATCCGGGTGAGGGTGCGACAGGCTCATCGCCATGTCGAGGTAGTCAGCCCCGCCGGCGTACGCGCCGTTGAAGATCGGCATCACGAAACGCGGGTCGACAGCATTCATCACGTGGGTGATCCGATGCTCGCGGACGAGAGACTCGACCGAGCCGGCGTCCGACGCATCCACCCGCGCGGCGACGAACCGGTCGTCTCCGCGTCCATCGACTGCCAGCGCGGCGACGGCCTTCCGTGACCGCGCCAGGTCGTAGTCCGCGACCACGCACACGTCGAAGAAGTCCCGGCGCGCGGCGATGGCGGTGAAGGCCGAACCGACCCCACCGGCACCGACAAGCAGGATTCTCACCTCGTCACTCGCCGATGTAGGACATGACGTGCTTGATCCGGGTGTAGTCCTCCAGGCCGTACATCGAGAGGTCCTTGCCGTAACCGGAATGCTTGTAGCCGCCGTGCGGCATCTCGGCCACGATCGGGATGTGGGTGTTGATCCACACGCACCCGAAGTCGAGCTTCCTCGACATCCGCATCGCGCGGCCGTGGTCCCTGGTCCACACGCTGGAGGCCAGGCCGTACTCGACACCGTTGGCCCAGGCGAGAGCCTCGTTCTCGTCGCTGAACTTCTGGACGGTGATGACCGGGCCGAAGATCTCGTTCTGGATCTGCTCGTCGTCTTGACGTAGGCCGGAGAGGACCGTCGGCTCGTAGAAGTAGCCGCGGTCACCCTGACGGTGGCCCCCCGCGGAGACCTGGGCGTGGTCGGGCAACCGGTCGACCATGCTAGAGACGTGGTCGAGCTGGTTGGAGTTGTTGAGCGGGCCGTAGAGGATGTCCTCGTCGTCCGCCATCCCGGTCCTGGTGTTTCTCGCCTGCTCGGTGAGGGCCGCGAGGAAATCGTCGTGGACACCGGGTCCGGCAATCACGCGGGTGGCCGCGGTGCAGTCCTGACCCGCGTTGAAGTAGCCGGCACCGGCGATCCCCTCGGCCGCCGCCTCGACGTCAGCGTCGTCGAACACGATCACGGGCGCCTTGCCACCCAGCTCGAGGTGGACCCGCTTGACCTGCTTGGCAGCGGAGGCGGCCACCTCCATCCCGGCGCGCACCGAGCCGGTGATCGCCACCAGCTGCGGGATCGGGTGCTCGACGACGGCCCGGCCGGTGTCGCGGTCCCCGGTGACGACGTTGAAGACACCGGGTGGCAGGAACTCCTGGCACATCTGCGCGAACAGGGTCGTGGAGGCCGGCGTGGTGTCGCTTGGCTTGAGCACGATGGAGTTGCCGGCAGCGAGCGCCGGGGCGATCTTCCAGATCATCATCATCAGCGGGTAGTTCCACGGCGTCACCTGGCCCACGACACCGATCGGCTCCCGGCGTACCCAGGAGGTGTGGTCCTTGAGGTACTCACCGGCCGACCTGCCCTCGAGCACCCGGGCCGCGCCGGCGAAGAACCGGAGCTGGTCGATGGCGGGTGGCAGCTCTTCTGAGAGCGTGAAACCGATCGGCTTCCCGGTGTCCTTCGACTCGATGTCGACGAACTCACGCGACCGGCTCTCCAGAGCGTCGGCGATGTCCAGCAGCGCCTTCTGGCGCTCTGAGGGCGTCGTGTCACGCCAGGTCTCGAAGGCGGTCGACGCGGCCTGGTAGGCCCGATCGACGTCCTCGGCGCCCGACTTCGGTGCGGTGGCGTAGACCTCGCCGGTGGTCGGGTCGAGGATGTCGTAGGTCTCCCCCGAGGCCGCGTCGAGGAGCTCTGCGTTGATCACATTGCGGAACGTGGTTTCAGCCATGCCGCGAGCGTAGTCATCGGACAACGGAATCGGTAGGCCCACGCGCGATCTACCAATGATTCCATCGAGGTTGCCGTCGACATACCCCTGAATCGTTTGCCAGCGCCCCGGGTGGCGGGGCAGACTGAGGGTTCCCGATCCGAAAGACCGAGGTGCCCCGAAGATGACCGAACCGAGCTTCGACGAAACTCGCCAGCGTGCCGCCAAGGACCACCTCTGGATGCACTTCACGCGGCACTCGACCTATGACACCCACGACGTCCCGACGATCGTGCGCGGCGACGGTGTCCACATCTATGACTCCAAGGGCAACAAGTACATCGACGGCCTGGCCGGGCTGTTCGTCGTACAGGTCGGGCACGGCCGCACCGAGCTCGCCGAGGCCGCCGCGAAGCAGGCCGCCGAGCTGGCGTTCTTCCCGCTCTGGTCCTACGCGCACCCGGGCGCGATCGACCTGGCCGAACGCGTGGCGGACTACGCGCCGGGCGACCTCAACCGCGTCTTCTTCACCACCGGCGGCGGCGAAGCCGTGGAGACCGCGTGGAAGCTGGCCAAGCAGTACTTCAAGCTCACCGGCAAGCCGACCAAGCACAAGGTGATCAGCCGCGCGATCGCCTATCACGGCACGCCACAGGGCGCGCTGTCCATCACCGGACTGCCCGGGATGAAGGCGCCGTTCGAGCCGCTGGTGCCCTCGACGTTCCGGGTGCCCAACACGAACTACTACCGGCACAGCAGCCAGACGCGCCACCAGATGCAGTACGCCGTGCCCCATGAACACGCCGATACCGGGGCTCCGGACGACCTCTACGCCTTCGGCCAGTGGGCCGCGAACCGGATCGCCGAGGCGATCGAGTTCGAGGGACCGGACACCGTCGCGGCCGTCTTCCTGGAGCCGGTACAGAACTCGGGCGGCTGCTTCCCGCCGCCCCCCGGCTACTTCGAGCGCGTGCGCGAGATCTGTGACGAGTACGACGTGCTGCTGGTCTCCGACGAGGTCATTTGCGCCTTCGGCCGACTGGGCCACATGTTTGGCGCGGAGCGCTACGGCTACCAGCCCGACATGATCACCTGCGCCAAGGGCCTCACCTCGGGCTACTCCCCGCTGGGCGCGATGATCGCCACCGAGCGGCTCTTCGAGCCGTTCAAGAAGGGCGACAACTCCTTCGCCCACGGCTACACGTTCGGAGGCCACCCGGTGTCGACGGCCGTTGCGATGGCCAACCTCGACATCTTCGAGCGCGAGCAGCTCAACGAGCACGTCCGTGCCACCGAGGACGACTTCCGCGCGACGCTGGAGAAGCTCTACGACCTGCCGATCGTCGGCGACGTCCGCGGCGACGGGTACTTCTACGGCATCGAGCTGGTCAAGGACAAGGCGACGAAGGAGACCTTCGACGACGCCGAGTCCGAGCGCCTCCTGCGCGGCTTCCTCTCCGGCGCGCTGTTCGAGGCCGGCCTCTACTGCCGTGCCGACGACCGCGGAGACCCGGTCATCCAGCTCGCCCCGCCCCTCGTGGCAGACCAGAAGATCTTCGACGAGATCGAGACGATCCTCCGCGACGTACTCACGAGAGCCTGGGCCCAGCTCTGAGACAACTCGCGCGTTGAGGAGCGAGCATGTCGAA
>JBDSXU010000325.1:0-6674 GCA_039926005.1 Marmoricola sp. | reverse complement strand
GCAAGAGGGCAGCCTCTCGCAGCTCGACGAGAACACCGTGGCGTACCACTTCCACGAGCCCCTCGGGGTGGTCGGACAGATCATCCCGTGGAACTTCCCGCTGCTGATGGCGGTCTGGAAGCTCGCTCCGGCGTTGGCTGCCGGGAACGCGATCGTGCTCAAGCCCGCCGAGCAGACCCCGACCTCGATCCTGCTGCTGATGGAGCTTCTGGCCGACATCTTGCCTGCGGGCGTGCTGAACGTGGTCAACGGGTTCGGTGCCGAAGCGGGCAAGCCGCTCGCGTCATCCCCCCGGATCCGCAAGATCGCCTTCACCGGGGAGACCACCACCGGCCGGCTGATCATGCAGTACGCCAGCCAGAACATCATCCCGGTGACCCTGGAACTGGGTGGCAAGAGCCCGAACATCTTCTTCGAGGACGTTCTGGCGGCAGACGACGCGTTCGCGGACAAGGCGCTGGAGGGGTTCGCGATGTTCGCGCTCAACCAGGGCGAAGTCTGCACCTGTCCCAGCCGCGGGCTCATCCAGGACTCGATCTACGATCCGTTCCTGTCGGCCGCCACGGACCGCGTCAAGGCCATCGTGCAGGGCAACCCGCTGGACACCGACACGATGATCGGGGCCCAGGCGAGCAACGACCAGCTCGAGAAGATCCTTTCCTACATCAAGATCGGCACCGAGGAGGGCGCCCGGATCATCACTGGTGGTGAGCGCGTGGACCTCGGCGGGAACCTCTCGGGCGGCTACTACATGTCGCCGACGATCTTCGAGGGCAACAACAAGATGCGCGTCTTCCAGGAGGAGATCTTCGGGCCGGTTATCTCTGTCACCCGGTTCTCTGACTTCGACGACGCCATGTCGATAGCCAACGACACGTTGTACGGCTTGGGTGCCGGAGTCTGGTCCCGTGACACGAACACCACCTATCGGGCCGGCCGCGCCATCCAGGCGGGTCGAGTCTGGACGAACTGCTACCACGCCTATCCCGCGCACTCGGCGTTCGGTGGCTACAAGTCCTCGGGCATCGGTCGCGAGAACCACCTGATGATGCTCGAGCACTACCAGCAGACCAAGAACCTGCTGGTGTCCTACTCACCGGACAAGCTCGGGTTCTTCTGAGCCGATGGACCAAACAACCGAGCAAGTCCCAGCACCCGCCGCACAGCGTGTCTCGGTGACCCCGGAAGCGGTAGACATGCTCCGCCGCCTCAGGGAGCAACACGGGAAGCTGATGTTCCACCAGTCCGGTGGCTGCTGCGACGGCTCCTCACCGATGTGCTACCCGGACGGTGAGTTCCTCACCGGCGATGCCGACGTACACCTCGGCAGCCTCGACATCGGCGGCGATGACAGGGTCGAGGTGTGGATGTCCCGCGAGCAGTTCACCTACTGGTCGCACACCCACCTCACGATCGACATCGTCCCCGGTCGCGGAGCCGGCTTCTCCCTGGAAGCACCCACCGGGCATCGTTTCCTGATCCGGTCACGGCTCTTCACCGAAGAGGAGACCGAGAACCTCGGCTCCCGGCCTCCTCTGTGACCTGCTGTACGGGTCAGAAGCGGAGCCCGCCACCACTCCGCTTTCGGGACCGTCAGCGGATCACCGGATTGCCCAGGGGAAGCGCCTTGCCTCCGGTCGCGGAGCTCATCGCGTCGAAGAACAGGTAGGCGCCGACGACGACGAAGGAGAACACGAAGTATCCGCCGACCTTGGTCAGGCTCTCGCTGCCTTGCGCCGTGCCGAGGTAGACGAACAGCAGAGCGAGATCGATCAGGACGAACAGCGTCGTGAAGGCCAACGGCAACCTCAGTGAAGCCAACGTGAGCAGCACGATGACGATCAGCCAGGTCACCAAGAACAGCTCCTGCGTCTTCTGCGCATCGGCCGGAAGGATGCCGAACCAGTTGTGAGTGAGCCCGAGCACGAGTGCGGCGTAGCTCAGCCAGAAGCCAGTGAAGATGCCGAAGATGCTCGCAACCGCGTTCTGCGCCAGCCGAGCGGCCCATCCGGCCGCAAGCAGTTGGCCGATGCCGGTCGCGGTCATGATGATCGGAATCGACGCACCGGCCGCCGTTGGCGGCACAAAGCCGACGAGCACCAGTCCCAGTGCGATCGAGCCGGCCAGGAAGGTTGGCACGCCGATCAGCGCCGGGTTTCCCTCCGGCGCGGCGACAGCCGTGCTTTCCATTTCATCGGTCATCGTCATGGTCACGGTGAGGCTCCTTGAGATTTCAGTGTTTCTCTTGGTCCGTGACCGTACGACAAACGACGTTGCGAGAGTGTTGCATGCCCGTTGTCTATGAGAGGGACCTTGCATGAGGCAGCGCACGTCGGTCGGGCGTCCGCCCGCCGGAGACCTTCCGCACGACCTGCGGATCGCCCTGGACAGGGCGGTGTCGTTCTGGGCTCGCGGCTCGGTGGCTTTCGGTGGCTCTGCGTGGCAGGTCGTCCGCGTCGCCGAGGCGGCACGGCCGTTCATGCAGCAACTTGCCAAAGCCGGGGTTACCGGGACAAGAACGAACGGCAGCCGCGAGCGCGCAGTCGCAAGGCAACTGCTCAACCGGGGCCTCGCCCACCCCGTCATCGAGTCAGCTCCTCGACCCCAGACGCAGGTGGACGTCGTGGTTCCGGCATTCGACCGGACGTTCCAGCTCGAGGCCTGCCTGCGCTCACTCGCGGGCGTGAGCGTCCTCGTGGTCGACGATGGCTCGCTTGATCCGGAGGCCGTACGACGCGTTGCCACCACAAGCGGGGCACGCCTGCTCTGCCATGAGGTCAATCGCGGCCCCGCTGCCGCCCGGAACACGGGGGTCGAAGGAACCGACTCGCCGCTCATCGCCTTCGTGGACTCCGACTGCGCTCCGGAGAGCGGCTGGCTGGATCAGCTGATCCCGCATTTCGACGACCCACTCGTCGCCGCGGTCGCTCCTCGCGTCCGACCGACGAACGGCGGCCGATCGCTCCTCGCACGCCACGAGGAAACCCGTTCCGCTCTTGACATGGGCGACCGCCCGGAGCAGGTACGGCCAGGCAACCGGCTGGGGTTCGTCCCGTCCGCCACGATCGTCGTGCGGCGGTCTGCCCTGGGGGACTCCGGCTTCGATGAGGCGCTCCGGCTGGGCGAGGACGTCGACCTGGTGTGGCGCCTGGTCGACGCCGGCTGGCAGGTGCGCTTCGAGCCAGGAGCGACGGTCAGGCACCGACCCCTCATCGACCCCGTCACCTGGGTGACCAGACGTTTCGAGTACGGAACGTCGGCTTCCGAACTGCACCACCGCCACCCTGGACGACTGGCCCCCTTACGCATGTCGGCATGGAACGTGGCGTCCGTGGTCCTGCTCGTGTGCCGACGGCCGCGATCCGCCGGGCTGGTCTCAGGCGCCGCTGGTCTCCTGCTGCGTCGACGGCTGCGGCAAGCCGGCGGTGGCGGCGGAGCGCTCCTGGCAGAGTTCATCGTCGGCAAGGGGCTTGTGGCCGAAGCCGCCGCCGCAGGTCACACCCTGCGGCGCGAATGGTGGCCGCTTGGATTCGTCGCCCTTGCAACCGTGCGCCGCTCGCAACTTTCCAGGGCGGCCGCGGCGTGCATGCTCGGCCCGGTCGCCTACGAGTGGCTACGACAGCGGCCCGATGTCGACCCGCTGCGCTATGCCGGGTTACGGCTGGTCGAGGACGCGGCCTACGGCAGCGGGGTGCTTGCCAGCGCCCTGCGCGCACGGAGCGTCGCGCTTCTGCGTCCGGAGGTGCGGTTGCCGTGGGCAGGCGCCATCAAGGCCCATTCCGAGAGGTGACATGTGCGCCACGTCGTAGCGCTGGTCTCAGCGGCACGAGGCAGAGGCCGGAGCGGAACTACACATTGAACCTGAACTCCACCACGTCCCCGTCGGCCATGACGTAGTCCTTGCCCTCCATGCGGACCTTGCCCGCCGCCTTGGCGGCGTTCATCGAACCGGCGGCGACGAGGTCGTCGTAGGAGACGATCTCGGCCTTGATGAAGCCCTTCTGGAAGTCCGTGTGGATCACGCCGGCCGCCTCGGGGGCAGTGGCACCTTTGCGGATCGTCCAGGCGCGCGCCTCCTTCGGCCCCGCCGTGAGGTATGTCTGCAGGCCAAGGGTGTCGAAGCCGACACGGGCGAGTACGTCGAGGCCGGGCTCCTCGACGCCCATCTCGGCGAGCATCTCGCGAGCCTCGTCGTCGTCGCCGAGCTCGACCAGCTCGGACTCGAACTTCGCATCGAGGAAGATCGCCTCGGCCGGGGCGATGATGGCGCGCATCTTCTGCTTGAGGTCCTCGTCTCCGAGCTCGTCGGCGTCACAGTTGAAGACATAGATGTAGGGCTTCGCGGTCAGCAGCGAGAGCTCACGCACGAGGGCGCGGTCGACCTTGGTGGAGATGATCGGCGTACCGGCCTCGAGCTGCTCCTTCGCCTCGCGGGTGGCCTCGAGGTTGGCGTTCAGCGACTTGTTCGCCCGCGCCTCCTTCTCCAGCCGAGGGATCGCCTTGTCCACCGTCTGCAGGTCGGCCAGGATCATCTCGGTCTGGATGGTGGAGATGTCGGACTCCGGGTTGACCTCGCCGTCGACGTGGGTGACGTCCTCGTCGCGGAAGACCCGGGTCACCTGACAGATCGCGGCGGCCTCGCGGATGTGGGAGAGGAACTTGTTGCCCAGCCCCTCGCCCTCCGAGGCGCCCTTGACGATGCCGGCGATGTCGACGAACTCGACGGTGGCGGGCAGCTGCTTGGCCGAGGAGAAGATCCCGGCGAGCTGGCCGAGCCGCTGGTCCGGGACCGCCACCACGCCCACGTTCGGCTCGATCGTGGCGAATGGGTAGTTCGCGGCGAGCACGTTGTTCTTGGTCAGGGCGTTGAACAGGGTCGACTTGCCCGCATTGGGGAGCCCGACGATTCCGATGGTGAGTGCCACGGGCGACGACTCTACGGCGACGTACGCCGCACCCACGAATCGGCTTGAGACGGGGTGTGGTGCGCGCCACGTTGGAGTAGTGAAAAGATCACCTGCCCGACAAAGCACGCCCCGGAGGCGACCGTGACCAACCTGGCCGACAACCTGACCAAGGCCGCGCAGAAGCACCCGGACCGTCCCGCTCTGCGGCTCGATGACCACGTGCTCAGCTACTCCGACCTGCAGGACGGAGCGCGGAGGGTTGCCACGCTGCTGAAGGAGAAGGGTGTCGGACCCGGTGACCGGGTCGGGCTGGTGCTCCCGAACGTGCCGCACTTCCCGGTGCTGTTCTACGGTGCGCTGGCGGTCGGCGCAGTCGTCGTTCCGATGAACCCGCTGCTCAAGGGCCGCGAGGTCAAGTACTACCTCGAGGACTCCGGCGCCTCGATCGTCTTCGCCTGGAAGGACATGGCCGAGGAGGCCGGCAAGGGTGCTGACGCCGTCGGCATCGAGTGCGTCCAGGTCGACCCGGCCGGGTTCATCGACATGCTCGCCCACCATGAGCCGGACCAGGAAGTCGTGGATCGCGCCGACGACGACACCGTCGTACTCCTCTACACCTCTGGGACCACAGGCCAGCCCAAGGGCGCCGAGCTGACCCACTCCAACATGATCACCAACGCCGCCGTCAGCGCCGAGACCCTCGTCGAGCTGACCGAGCAGGACGTGGTGATGGGCTGCCTGCCACTCTTCCATTCCTTCGGGCTCACCTGCGGCCTCAACGCCGCGGTGGCCACCGGTGCGTGCCTGACCCTGATCCCCCGCTTCGCCGCCGCGAAGGCCCTCGAGGTCGTCGGCCGCGACAAGGTCACCGTCTTCGAAGGCGTCCCCACGATGTACGCCGGGATGCTGCACGTCGAGGACGCCTCGTCGTACGACATGTCGAGTCTGCGCACCTGCATCTCGGGCGGTTCCGCGATGCCGGTCGAAGTGATGAAGAGGTTCGAGAAGACCTTCGACTGCATCGTCCTCGAGGGGTACGGGCTCTCCGAGACCTCACCGGTCGCGTCCTTCAACCAGCCCGACATCGAGCGCAAGCCCGGCTCGATCGGCGTCCCCGTGCGCGGGGTCGAGATGAAGCTGGTCGACGACGACGGCAAGGACGTCGAGAAGGGCGAGGTCGGCGAGATCGCCATCAAGGGCGAGAACGTGATGAAGGGCTACTGGGAGCGCCCCGAGGACACCTCGGACGCGATCCCGAACGGCTGGGTCCTCACCGGAGACATGGCCAAGCGGGACGACGACGGTTACTACTTCATCGTCGACCGCAAGAAGGACCTGATCATCCGCGGCGGCTACAACGTCTACCCGCGCGAGGTCGAGGAAGCCCTCTATGAGCACGAGGCCGTCGCCGAGGTGGCGGTCATCGGGATCAAGGACGACAACCTGGGCGAGGAGGTCGGCGCGGCCGTCGCGCTCAAGGCCGGTCACGACGTCGACGGGCAGGAGCTGCAGGCCTTCGCCAAGAAGCGCCTGGCCGCCTACAAGTATCCTCGCGTCGTCTGGATCGTCGACGAGCTCCCCAAGGGACCCACGGGCAAGATCCTCCGTCGCCAGGTCGAGGCACCGCAGGCAGACACGGACCGGGAGGACAAGTGAGTGCGGTGACCAAGGTGGAGGCAGCCGAGACGCGGATACACGGGGCCGACGCGGAAGGCGACGGCAGCGGCGCCGCAGCGCCGTTCGACCTGCTGCTCGGCGACGCGGCCC
>JBDSXU010000324.1:0-5267 GCA_039926005.1 Marmoricola sp. | reverse complement strand
CCACGCCTGCGTGTTCCCCTGGTGCACCCGTGCAGCGAGGAAGAGCGACCACGACCACGTGATCCCCTTCGAGCAGGGCGGCACCACGTCCTCGGACAACATCGCCCCCCTGTGTCGTCGACATCACCGCCTGAAGACCCACGCGACCTGGCGTTACACGATGCTCGAACCCGGGACCTACCTGTGGACGTCTCCACACGGCTACCAGTTCCTCCGCGACCACCACGGCACCCTCGACGTGTCCAGCGACAAGCGACCAACGCCACCCGATCCGGCTGATCCACCCGACTGGTAGCGACATCGCCCCGGACCCCGCCGTACCCACACCCCGACGGGCGTGCTGGCATGCCCAGACCCGCTGATCAGGTTCAACCGGCGTGCGGATGCGTCTGCTCCTTGGCTCACGAGAGTGGTCTCCGCCGAACGCTCGTTTAGGCTCACCACGTGCTGCTTGCCTTCGACACCGCGACGCCTCACGTCACCGTTGCCCTGCACGACGGCGACTCGGTGGTGGCGAGGTTCGAGTCAGAAGAGTCGATGCGGCACGGCGAGATGCTGGCGCCCGGGATCGAGCAGGTGCTCTCTGCTGCCGGCGCCACCGTCAAGGACCTCACTGCCATCGCCGTGGGCGTCGGGCCGGGGCCGTTCACCGGCCTGCGCGTCGGTCTCGTGACGGCGCGGACGCTGGGTTACACCCGAGGGGTCCCGGTCCACGGCGTCTGCACGCTCGACATCCTGGCGGCCGCGGGGATCGATGCCGGGCTGGACGAGTTCGTCGTCGCCACGGATGCGCGACGCAAGGAGGTCTACCTGACGTCGTACGCCGGTGGCCGGCGGGTGTCCGAGCCACAGGTCCTCAAGCCGGTGGACGCGGCGACCGACCGGCCTGCCGTGGGCAGGGGGGCCTTTCTTTACCCCGGGGCGTTCCCCAACGCCGTCGGACCGGAGCACCCCGCAGCGGCACTCCTGTGCGACGTGGTGCTCAACCGCCGCTTCGAGATCCTCGGACCGGACCCGCTCTACCTGCGACGTCCTGACGCCATGGAGCCCGGCAAGCCGAAGCGCGTCAGCTGACTCTCGAAGCACGAACGGGCCGACGTCGACCCAGGAGCGGACTGGGTCGTGGTCATCTCACCCTTCCCGGGCGAAGGTCAGCTGCTGCACGTCGATGTAGCCGGACGCGAAGCCGGCGCGGGAGTACTCCAGGTAGAAGTGCCACATGCGCTGGAACGTCTTGTCGAAACCGAGCTCTCGGACATGGTCGCCAGCGGCCAGGAACGACTGGTCCCATCGCTCGAGCGTCTCGGCGTAGTGCCGGCCGAAGGAGAGCCGGTCGCCCAGGTGTGTGCCCAGTCGCAGCGTAGTGTCGGCGCGGGTGATCTCGTCGATCGCCGTGACCGAGGGCAGGAACCCGCCGGGGAAGATGTACTTGTTGATCCACGTGAACGTACGGCGGGTGGCGAGCATCCGGTCGTGCGGCATCGTGATCGCCTGGATCCCGACGTGACCAGCGGGTGCGAGCAACCGGTCGATCGTGCAGAAGTACGTTGACCAGAACTCGTGCCCGACCGCCTCGATCATCTCGACCGAGATGATGGCGTCGTAACTGCCCTGCACGTCGCGGTAGTCGCTCAGCTCGACGGTCACCCGGTCGGCGTACCCGGCCTCATCGATGCGCTCGACAGCCAGGTCGAGCTGCTCCTTGGAGAGGGTGACCGAGTGCACGGTCGCTCCGCGACGGGCGGCGCGGATCGCCAGCTCGCCCCAGCCGGTGCCGATCTCGAGCACGCGGCTGCCCTCGCCGACCTGGGTCTGGTCGAGCAGGCGCTCGATCTTTCGGATCTGCGCGGTCTCCAGGGACTCACTGTCGTGGCCCTCGGGCGGTGCCGCCTCGAGATGGTCGCCGCGGTCCACGAACGAGGTGTCGTAGAGCGCGGAGGAGTAGCTAAGCGTCGGATCAAGGAACTGTCTGAAGAGGTCGTTGGACAGGTCGTAGTGGTGCGAGATGTTGTCCTGGGTGTTGTCCTGGGTGTTCTTGTGGGCCCTCGGCGGGCGGCGTACGTAGGTGGCGCGCAGCCTCTGCAGCGGCGCCGGGATCAGGTTCGGCAGCTCGGCAGCGAGCACGGTCAGGAAGCCACCGAGGTCCTCGGCGTCCCAGGCTCCGTTGAGGTAGGCCTCGCCGAAACCGATCAGCCCGTCGCGCCCGACGCGGGCGTAGAACTCGGTCGGGCGCTGGATGCGCATCTCCGGTCCACCGGTGCCCCACGTCTTGGTGGAGGCACTGCCTTCGCGCACGGTCACCGGGAGGCGGCGTACGGCGGCCCGGAACAGCTGGCGGGCGATGCGGGCGGAGACGTCGGCCTTGAAGCCGGTGGGCGTGGTCTGCAGGCTCGCCCACGCGGAGGCCGGGCGAATGGGGGTCGTCGTCATCTCAGACGCCTTCCTGTCGAGGGTGGGCGGGACGCTTGCGGATACCGAGACGGCGGGCCCACAACCAGATGCCGTGGGCGTGGATCAGGACCGTGCCGCGGAGCGCGGCAGGGGCGGAGCGGAGCGGGGAGGTGCTGGTCGGCTCGCCGTCGAGTGACGCGGTGAACACCGCGCCGCTGTCGCTGTGCAGCGTGACGGTGACGTGCAGGTGCCCGTCCGGTCGGGGTACGGCGATCTCGTAGTAGCCGTCGGTACCGTGGAACGGCGAGACATACATCTGCTTCTCGGTGCGCGCACGACCCTGCTCGTCGGGGTGGACGAGGTAGGCGTGCCGGTCGCCGTAGGTGTTGTGCACCTCGATGACCACGCCGGCGAGCTCGCCGCCGCGGCGGTGGCACCAGAACACGGTGATCGGGTTGAAGCAGTGGCCGAACGCCCGCGCATTGGCGGCCATCACGATGCGTCCACCGTCGGGCTCCACGCCGTTGAGGGCGAGGAAGCGCTCGACGTTGTCCTTGATGGTCGCCTCGGGCTCACCGAGGTGGTCGCGTGCCTCGAACCGGCCGAGAATCCGGTGGTCGGGCAGGTTGTCCAGGTCGACGAGCCAGGTGCGCGAAGCGTGCGTGAAGGTGCGGTTGAACGGCCTGCGGCGGATGTGCCTGATCGTGGTTGCGTACGTCGTCGCCTCGATCGGAAGGGGCCTGGTGTCTCCCCACTCCACTCCCAGCTTCGCGGCAGCCTCGACCCCCGAGCGGGCACCGTCCTCGTGGAATCCCCAGCCGTGCCAGGCACCGGCGAACACGATCCGCTCGGTGTCGCACTCGGGGAGGCGACGCTGGGCGGCCACCGAGGCGGGCGTGTAGATCGGGTGCTCGTACTCCATCGTCTCGATGACCTGCGACGGGTCCACGATGTCCTGGCCGCCCAGGGTGACGATGAAGCGACGTCCGTCCTCGGGAACGGGGAGGCGCATCAGGCGGGTCAGGTCGTAGCTGACGGTGACCGTGCGATCGGCCGCCGAGGGACGGCGCAGGTAGTTCCACGAGGCACGGGCGCGCTCGTTGCGGGGCAGGATGCACTGGTCCGTGTGCAGCTGCGCGGTGTTGGGCGAGTAGGGCATCGAAGTGAGTACGTCGCGCTGGGTGCTGGTCGGCTCGGCGAGCATGGCGAGCGCCTGGCCGGGGTGGGTGGCGACGACGACCGCGTCGAAGGTGTCGACCTGTCCGTTGCCGTCGGTGATCTCCACGCCGGTGGGCGTCTCGATCAGTGAGGTCACCTTGGTGCCGATGCGGACATCGGGCAGTCGCGCGGCCACCTTGGCGACGTACTCCCGGGAGCCGCCGGTGACGGTGCGCCACTGCGGTGAGCCGAAGATCTGGAGCATGCCGTGGTGCTGCAGGAAGCTGAACAGGTAGCGCGCCGGGTAGTCCAACGCGACCGCAGGGTCGCAGGACCACACGCAGGCCACGAGCGGCTCCACGAAGTGGGTGCGGAAGAGGGGGGAGAAGGTGCCGCGGCCGAGGAACGACCCGAGCGTCTCGTCGAGGTGCCCAGCCGCAGGCTCGCGCGTGCCACCCGAGCCGAGTGGATTCTCGCGAGAGTCAGCGGCGAGCAACGATCTTGCCATCCGGTGGAACCGGGGGATCTCCACCAGCATCCGGAGGTATGACGCACGCAGCGCGTTGTGCCAGGTGGGGAAGAGCCCCGCGAAGCCGAGGGCGCCGGCCCACTCGAGCCGGTGGCCGTCGGAGCGCACCGACATCGACATGTCGGACTCCTGGGTCGCCACGTCGAGCTCCTCGAAGAGCCGCATCAGGTTCGGGTAGGTGCGCTCGTTGTGGACGATGAACCCGGTGTCCACGGCGATGCCGTCCACGACATGGGTGTCCGCGTGGCCACCGAGCCTGGAGTCGGCCTCGTAGAGGGTCACCCGGACCTGACCGCCGAGCACGTGCGCGGCGCTCAGCCCGGCGACCCCGCTGCCTATGACGGCAACTCGTCGCGGTGTCAGAGCCGTCATGTGTTGACCTTGCCGAGCTCGAACATGGCGATGGGCGCGCTGCTGGGGCTCTTGGAACCGGCCTTGGGCTCGACGGTGATACCGACAGCGGTTGCTTGGCTCGCGTCGCCCTGCAGGAGCACCTTGTGGTCCCCAGCGTTGTACATCATCCCGGCCGGCTTCATCACGCCTGACCTGCCGCGCAGCCAGAGCTCGAAGGCCTTGCCCGAGGGCGGAGCGGCCATGCCGCGGGTCAGCAGCACGGCGCGACCTTCGCTCGCAGAACGGACCAGGGTGGCGCTCGAGCCGTCCTTGAAGTCGATCGAGACGTGCTTGGCGTCTGAGGCAGCAAGCACCTGGTCGGCAGGGCTGAGCGTCGGGCCGGACGGGTTCGGGTCCTGCCAGGGCTGGTAGACCGACCCGACACCGATGGCCACGACCGCGGCTGCAGCGGCAGCCAGGGCCGCGAAGCGGCGGCGTCGGGGACGCATCGCGATCACCTCGCCGAGTGCCGGTGAGGACTCCTCGCGCTCGGGGCCGTGGTGCGTGCCGGTCAGAGGCGGGAGCGGACGAATCCTCTGGATGCCTGCCAGCACCGACTCACGCAGAGCCGGGGGAGGAGCGAGCGCGGCCTCGTCGGCCATCAGCGCTGCGGCCTCACGCAGGCTCGCCACCTCTCGCTGGCAGTCGAGGCACCCCGGAAGATGCTTCTCGAAGGTCGCCCGCTCGTCGTCATCGAGTGCGTCGACGGAGTAGGCACCTGACAGTGCGTGCAGCGACTCGTTCACTGTGTCACCCCCATCGTGTCTCGAAGACGGATGAGTCCGTCCCGGATTCG
>JBDSXU010000323.1:0-2371 GCA_039926005.1 Marmoricola sp. | reverse complement strand
CAGTTTTTTCACGCAGATCGAGAACTAGACCGCTCCTCGGGCCGGTTCGCGCCGACAGCCTTCGCGGGGGATGATTTGTCCCAACTCCGGAGGCGACCCGAGACGCCTCCCGGAGTGGCCGCTCACGTGACCCAGGTTGCGCGGGCGGCCTACCACTCCCCACTACGGCGCACGGGTCATCACGCCGTCCAGGGATGGGCTCAGCCAGCCCTGCTGAGCCGTTCGCGCCGCTGGCGCCGCCGTCCCCCGCGGGGCGTCAGCGGTCCTCCAACCAATTCGGTTGATGCGGTTCGGGCCACCCGACGGCGGACCTCGAAAAGTGCTCCACTCGAAACCAGGAGTGGGACCTGCTCCGGAGTAGTGGCAGACTGGCGACCTTGCCCCGGACCCCGGTAACGCGCACCAGCGCGCTATAGGTGAAGATCCGGGGTTCCTCATGTCGTCTGACAACGAGAACATCATCAAGCTGTTGGGCCCGCGTGAAGTCATCGGCCAGGCCATCGGGCTGTTGATGGCTCAGCATGACGTGGATCGAGACGCCGCCTTCGCCATGTTGGTCCAGGGGTCCGCAGACTCCCAGGAGAAGGTCCGCGAGGTCGCTGCCACGATCGTCCGCCAACGATCGGGTGACGACTCCTAGCTATAAGTAGGAGACCCCGGCCGAGGTGACCCCGGGGGCAGGGCCGTGGTGGCCGAACGGGAGTTCGGAGTCGTCGCCGAGGGCGGCAAGGATGCTGGGCATCATCGCCTTGGCCGTACGCCGATAACCGGCGCTGGAGGGGTGGAAGCGATCGATGGCGAACATCTTGACGGGCTCGGCGACGAAGAACGGACCGACGACCTCGCCGAGTGAGACCGCCCGCGCGCCGATGCCGGTGACGGTCGCGCGTTGGGCAGTGGCGAGCTGCCGCGAGGCCACGCCGATGATCGTTCGCAGTGGCTGGGGAACTGCAGTGAGAGCGCTCAGGTCGGGGCAGGTGCCCACGACGACATGGGTGCCCTCGGCATGCAGCGCTGTGACGGCTGAGGCGAGGTGGTCACAGGAGACCGAGGTCTTGATCCGGTGGGTGACGTCGTTGCCGCCGACGATGATGACGGCGACGTCGGCGACGTAGTGCCGCGGGAGTCCGGAGAGCTGTGAGCGCAGCATCGAGGTCTCGGATCCCACGACCGCGGCGGTATGCAGTCTGACGGACCGGTTGGTGCGGTCGGCGAGGCGCTTGGCCAGTTGCGCACCCAGGGTCCGCTTCGCTCTGTCGGCTCCGAGCCCCGCGGCGATGGAGTCGCCGAGGAGGAGGAGATCCAGGGGGTTGCCGGACTTGGAGCGGTAGACCTTGTCGGCCGAGGGCGCGTCCTCACCCAGCGGCTTGCCGATGACGCGTCGGGCGACGATGGCCTGGCGGCGTACGAGCTGGCGGGCACCGAGTACGACGAGAGCCGCACCACCCGCGAAGGTTGCGCCCGGTGCGAGTGTCCGGGTGAGGGAGCGTCGTGTCATGCGCGATGGGGAACGAGGCGCGGATCCGGCGCAGTGACCAGCTCTCCTCGACCGATTCCTCGAAACGTCCACCCGGCTCGCCGCCAGGCAGCGGCATCGAGCTTGTTGCGACCGTCGATGATCTGCCGGTTGCGGACCAGCCTGCCCGCCCGGGCAGGGTCGATCTCGGCGAACTCGGGCCACTCGGTCAGGTGCATCACGAGCTCGGCACCGGTCATGGCGGCCTCGATGCTGGCCACATAGGTGAGCGCGGGCACGACAGCTCGCGCGTTGACACTGGCCTCGGGGTCATAGACGCGCACTCGTGCGCCCTGCCGGTGCAGGTGGCCTGCGACGTGGAGCGCGGGGGAGTCGCGCACGTCGTCGGAGAAGGGTTTGAACGCAGCCCCGAGGACAGCGATCCGCCGTCCACGCAGGTCGCCGAGCACCTCGCGGGCGAGGGCTGCCGGCCGAGCGCGGGTCGAGATGTTGATCGCGTCGACCTCGTGGCACAGGCGCGCGGCGCCCAGTGCGTCGAGTGAGGTGGCACGCGCAGCGAGAGCACGAACGTCCTTCGGCAGACAGCCGCCACCGAAGCCGATTCCGGCGTCGAGAAACCTGCGTCCGATGCGCGGGTCGTCGCCCAGGATGTCTGCGAGTGCGACCACGTCGGCGCCCGCGGCATCGCTGACTTCGGCCATGGCATTGATGAAGGAGATCTTGGTGGCGAGGAACGTGTTGGCGGCGACCTTGGCCAGCTCGGCAGTGGCCACGTCCGTGATGTGCACGGGGATCCCGGAGGCAATGGGCACCTCGTAGATCTGGCGTAGGGCGAGCTCTGCCTCGGGTGTCGTGACCCCGAACACCAGGCGGTCGGGGTGCAGCGTGTCTTGG
>JBDSXU010000322.1:0-6953 GCA_039926005.1 Marmoricola sp. | reverse complement strand
ATTCGACAACGCGCTGACCAGCACAAACAGCTCAGATCAGCGGTAGTTGGTGAACTGCACCGCGAACTCGTACTCCTGGCTCTTCACCAGCGCCTGCACGGCCTGCAGGTCGTCGCGCTTCTTGCTGCTGACGCGGAGCTCGTCGCCCTGCACCTGCACCTTGACGCCCTTGGGCCCCTCGTCACGGATCAGCTTCCCGACCTTTTTGGCGTCCTCGGATGAGATGCCTTCCTTGAGGGCGATACTGATCTTGGTCTCGCGACCGGATGCGCGGGGATCTCCGGCGTCGAGGATCTTCAACGACTGCTGGCGCTTGATCAGCTTCTCCTTGAAGACATCGAGTACGGCGTTCGCCCGGTCCTCGGCGTTGGCAGAGATCTCGATCCCGTCATCACCGGACCACTTGATCTCCGCACCGGTGCCCTTGAAGTCGTAGCGTTGCGAGATCTCGCGGGCCGCCTGGGAGAGCGCGTTGTCGACCTCCTGGCGGTCGATCTTGCTGACGATGTCGAACGACGAATCGGCCATCGTGGGGGACCTCCATCCGATTTATGTCTTGGGTACTTGCTGCGCTATCCTCGGCTGCGCCGCTGGCCCACCTTAGTAGGTCAGTGCGCATGGCAGGTTGTCCGAGCGGCCAATGGAAACGGACTGTAAATCCGTCGGCGTATGCCTTCGCAGGTTCGAATCCTGCACCTGCCACCGCTGCACATGCCACCAGGGGCTGGTGACTCTTTAGTCGGACTCGGCGGACCTTTTGCACGAAGCGCCGTCATTCCAGCCCCGATGAGGGGTCGGGATGGCGGCTTCTCGTTTGTCTCAGGCCATTTGAGAACACAGCGGTGTGGCGTCGCGCTCAGTTGGTGTCGATCCGCAGCGTCGACCTGTTTCTGGGCATGCCAATCACCCGCACCTGTCACGTCCGGGTGTCGGTGGCGCGTGGAGTTTGCCGGGGGGAGTCGCCGTGTTAGTCGGCGGCTACCTCATGGGGTGGCGGGCCGTCGTCGAACTCGTCCTCGTCCGTAACCGGTGGCGGGGCGTCGGGGGCTCGGACCAGCGGGTGCCCTTGTGCGCCTGTCGCGACGTTCCAGAGCGCCGGGGGATGGTGTGCCCTGAGCGACTGCGATTGACCGCTCCGAGCCGCCGGCGGCACTTCTCGATCGGCCAAATCAGCCCCGTGGCATTCGAGATGCAACACTGCAACCACACCGCGGCAGATCAAGAAGCCGCATAACCCCGTGTCCACCGTCCGGGGTCAGGGCCAATAATGCCCAAGGGCCACGAGCCACCACGAGGTCGCCGAGTCGTCCCGGGCGCCCGACTGCCACACGGCTCCCGTCGTCGCCACTCTTAATGCCCGGGGCGTTGAGCGGCGTCGGGGAGGGCTTGTAGCCATGGCTGGATGGTCGCGATGATGCGAGCTGCGTCAGGCTGTCCGTGGCCAGTGCTGGTGGTCGGACGGTGTGGTGGTTGTCCAGGTCAGCCGTACGACGCCAGTCTGGGGCTGGCAGTGCGTGACGGTTCCGCCTGTGCTCCGGATTGTCGCCAGCATCGCGGTCATACGGTCGGTGGCGACCGTGACCGTGTGCCAGGTCATCCGACCCTCCCGATGAGCTGAACCAGTCGGCCGTTCATGACCTTGCCGCCGAGTGGGTGGCCGCCCCGGGTCGTGGTGACGCTGAACCAGCCGTCCCAATTGGCCGAGTCGGGACCGCGAGGCGTGCCGAACTCGAGCCGGACGTAGCCCACCTCGCGGTCGGCGTCGAGGACGCACGTGCCGTCACGAAGTTGTGAGCCGAAGACGTCGCGAAGGTACTTCTCGTTCTGGGTCAGGACCGCGTGCATGGCTCGCCTCCTCAACTCGCCGTGACCAGCTGGTCTGCCTCAGCGCGCAGAACTGCCGCAGCTGAGCGACGTCCGAGGACTGACGAGGGACACGAGGCCCAGTACGGCGTGGCGGCTGCTTCACGGGCCGCCAGGTCATCCTGGCGCCGGGCCAGTTCGAGCAGGACCGAGCGGAGCTCGCCGCCCATCGTCTTGTCTATCGTGTGCGTGTCCATTGCTGCCTCGTTTCGTGTCCCTGGCCGGGTGCGCCTGTAGGAGCCGAGTGAACACTTCTACGGGTGCGTTCTCGACCGCAGGAATACCTATCTGAGTACGTAGATCGGTTCCATGCGTCCCGCGGTCGAAACAGGGTCCAAGCGAAAGGTCGACCATCGACCGACGGCTGTGGCGACTCGTCGAGCTGACCGGCGATGCGCCCTCGAGGCGTCGTCGCGGTGTTCGACCGGACCAGTGACCGCGGCCGGCACGTCCACCCGAGGCCTGCTCCCGCCTTCGGTGGCTGGGACGTCCTTCTGACCGGACGGGCGGCTCACACAGCGAGAGATTCGTCTCAGGTGACTGGTGTCGCGGTTCCAAGACACTTCATCGACATCGATCCGCGACGTAGGTGGTTCGGGAGAATGAGGTCCCTCTGGGGCGGTCTCGCCACGCGAGGTCGACCAGTTTGTCTGCTGACTGAGGTCCTGGACACGCGTAACGTGAATCGCGCGCGGTGGCCGTTTGGCCAGCCCACGGCAGTGTGAGGGTGGATCAATCAGCCCCTTCATCGACCGTGAGCCATCCGGCGGATGCCCGCTCGTCGCAGCGCCGACGACTCTGCCCCGCGCTGCATTGACCGTGGAGGTGCATTATGGCGGCGATTGACAGCGGCACAGTGAGGGAACTGACGACACTGCTCCCCGACAGGGTGTTGACGGCGACCGATGACACGTTCGCGGAAACCCTCGCGTCCGCTGTGTGGAACGGGGCGATCCGGCGGCAACCTGTGGCGATCACGCAACCCGCGACGGTTGCCGAGGTGGCAGCTGTGGTGAAGGCGTGTCGCCGCCACAGCGCGGACCTCACGGTGCGTGGTGGTGGACACGGTTTCGCTGGTCACGCCGTGGCCGACGGCGGGGTGATGCTCGACCTTCGCAATCTGGATCAGATCGTCGTCGACCCAGAGGCGCGACGGGTGCGCTGCGGAGCGGGCGCCAGCTGGGCCGCCCTGGATGCGGCCACGGCCGAGCACGGGCTCGCTGTCCCGGGTGGTTTCATCAGTCACACCGGTGTCTCCGGACTGACGCTGGGCGGAGGGATGGGGTGGCTGAGCCGATGGGGAGGGCTGAGCTGCGACAACCTTCTCTCGGTCGAGCTGGTGACGGCCGACGGACAGGTCGTCGCCGCGTCGGCGGAGGAGCACCCGGACCTGTTCTGGGCGGTGCGCGGCGGCGGAGGCAACTTCGGCGTGGTGACGCGTCTTGAGTTCGCGGCTCACGAGCTGAACCCGATGGCAAACCTGGGTCTCTTCTTCTGGCGCCCGGAGGATGCGCAGGGCCCCTTGCGACACGCCCGCGACCTGATCCCACGCCTTCCCGATGAGCTCACTGGATTCATCGCAGGCCTCAGTGCCCCGCCGGCACCGTTCGTGCCGCCCGAGTATCACGGAACACCCGGTTTCGCTGTCGCCCTGGTGAACTGGGGCTCCCCGGAGGAGCACGCCGAGCTGGTGGCGCCGTTGCGCGAGATGTCGCCCCTGTTCGAGCTGGTTACCCCCATCCCGCACGTCGCCCTGCAGCAGATGTTCGATGAGAGCGCGCCCTGGGGGATCCTCGGCTACGAGAAGGCGATCTACTTCGAGACCCTCACTGACAGCGTCATTGACATCCTGGCCGAGCGTCTCCCCCAGAAGGAGTCGCCGTTGAGCTTCGTACCGATCTTCTCCCTCGGCGGTGCCTACGCTCGTGTCCCGGAGGAGGAGACGGCCTTCGGTGGCAGCCGGTCGGTGCGGTGGACGGTCAACGTCGTCGCCCTCGACACCGATGACGACATGCTTGTTCGCGACCGTGCCTGGGCGCGTGACTTCTGGGCGGCGCTGCGACCGCACGCGGACAGTTCGGGGGCATACATCAACTTCCTCGCCGACGACGACGAGGATCGTGTCCGGGCCGCGTACGGCGAGAAGTACGACCGCCTGTCGGCCATCAAGAGGGAATGGGACCCAGAGAACTTCTTCCACCACAACGCCAACATCCGGCCTGTTGCTCATGCCGATGCTTGAGCGCGGTTGCTTTCGACAGGAACGGGGCCCGTAGCGCGCGACTTTGGAGCCACGCAATAGTCCATGAAGTTGCGGGCACGCCTATCGGGGTGCGTCAGAACCAGCGACGGCATCGAGCAGAAGTGGGAGGTAGCGGCGCACCTGCTCGCGATCGCTTTCCTTCTCGGCATCGGAAAGTTCCGTGTACGGGGTAGCGATCTGAATCGCCCAACGCTCGGCCAGCTCAGCAGGGATTGTGAGCGATCCATCCGCTGCGCGTCTGCATTGCCCGTGGACGTATTGCTGCCAGTGCGCCCAGCGTTCGTGCTCGACCCTGGCTAGTTCCTCCAGGAGCGCTTCGCCGTTGACGATTGCCCTCACCTCGGAATGGGAGGGCATCAGATCAGTCCTTCGTCAATGAGGTTCCAGTAGTGCTGACCCAGCACCGTCAACTCGCATGCCTTGGTTTCCATGGCGGCGTGCCACATGTGCGGGGCACCGACAGGCCGCACCAGGTTCACTTTGACGTAGTTCTGCAGGACTGCGAAGTCGGCCGTGTGTAGCGGATCCGGGGGCGGGACGGATGCTTCCTCGGCACCAGAGCGGTGTGGCTCGTAGGTTGGATCGAGGGAGAACGGCACTGTTGGGTTCGGGAACAGCGAGGTCAGCCTCTGTAGGTCTGCGAGCCCGATCGGAGCCTCCGCCTCGCGCAAGGAGATGAAGGTCTTCACGTTCGTCTTGAAGACAGGTCGCTGCGACCAGGGGCCGAGTGACTGATCGATGTGCGCGTAGACGCTGCCCGGCGTGATGGACCCGACGAGGTTCGCTGCTGCCCCGCTGAGCGCGTCGATGAGCAGGCTGGTGAACACCCCCGACCCTCCGCCGGGAGCCTCCATCGCGTACTGCTCCGCTGTGGAGGCTGTGAGGATGGTGGCCCCATCGGAGATCTCGGCAACGTTCGTGGTCAAGGCATTGCTGCCGGCCACACCGCTGTGACAGCTGTCCAGGATGATCACCTTGTTCTTCGCCCTCGACCCGTTGGCCAACGACATGACTTCTGACAATGCGAGTCCGTCATCACCGGATTCACACTCGCTGGCGCAAAGGAACCCACCGGTGTCCTCGACGTACCCGTGGCCGGCGAAGTACAACAAGGCGATCTCGGAATCGTCGGTGAACAGTTCGCGGACCGCGTCCTTCAGTTCTCGTCGGGTTACGCGAGCACCGGGGCCGGTCCCGATGAGCAGATGAGGGGTTGGGAAGTTCAGTGTTCCGTCTGCATTGCGTTCGAGCACGTTCTTGACACCGTGGGCGTCGTTCACGGCCCCGCTCAGGCTTCCGATGTGGTCGTAGTAGTCGATCCCGACAATCAGTGCTTTACGCATGGTCTAGAGGGAATCAACGAAAGTGCTGCGGTTCTGGTCGCTCCACTGAGGGGTGGTCACCCGGCGATCGTAGTGCGCTCATCCGTGCAGGACCAGATGCCACGGAGGTGCTTGGCCCGACTGAGGAGTACCAGCGATGAAGCGCTCCGGCATCGGGTCAACGTCGAGGTCCATGGGCCCTCGACGTCTGCAGGTGGATCGGTAGGTGAGGTGGACGGCGGGTCGAGCCGGTCATTGTGCTCAGCAACTCGCGCGACAACCGCGAGGTGAGGGTGCGCAGTGCGATGGCCCCTTCCTCGAGAGGCTGCGCGGCGACAACGGTGGCCGAGGCCGGACCTGCAACTACGGTCTGGACGCGGTGCCGCCCGGTCGATATTTTGGTACGACAGCGTCGCTCACGGTCACCGGCGTTGTCCCGGTTCCCGGGTTCATCGACAGGCGTCTGGCGCGGATGCTCTACACGGCGCCGCTGCGCCGTCAGCACCGTGGAGAGGGCCGGCGCGACGATCACATGCCGACTGCGCTGAGCTTCTGGGGCGACCCGACGCTCGATGCCTTCCACCTCAGCGTGCTTCCAGGTGTCGAGGCGGTCGTCGAGGCCCCCCTCTGCCCGACGTACTGCTTATGCGCGGGTCTATGCCCACGGCGAGACCCTGCTTCGCCATCACGACCGTGAGGCGTGCGAGATCGTCGCCTCCGTCCACCTGGGGCATCGAGGCGCCGCCCCGCCGCCCATCTGCTTCGCCACCGGTCACGCCGTTGTGCAGGGGCCTGGGGACGCCGTGATCTTTCACGGAGCTGCGATCGACCACTGGCGGGACACCTTTCTCGGTGACGACTTCGGTCAGATCTTCATGAACTTCGTCCGAGCCGATGGTGCGCACCGTTCGCAGGCCCTTCACGGTCGACACCAGTCGTTCCCGCGCGCTCTGGTGCCCCATCTCGATCTCCTGGTCGACCGCGTGACGACCGTCGCGATCGGGCGTGCCGTGGTGGTCGTCGACGACGCCATGGATCCGTCCGTCTTCGGCACCATCGGGCAAGAGCTCGCCCTCGGGCGCTTCGAGTCCGTCCACGCGCACGGTTGGGACAAGGCCCGGCGCCTGGTGGACGGAGCTCCGTTGCGCGGAGGCCCTGTGTACTACGACCCGACAGGCGTGTTCGACCGACCGGGTGCGCGATATCCGACGTCGAGCGTCGTCGACGACTGGCGGGAGAGCATCTGGCGATCCTGAAGTCGTTCCCGTTCGACCAGCACGTCGTTCGGATGCTCACGGTCGAGCACAACTACGCCCCGAGCCGTGAGCGCATCCGGCAGTTCCTCGAGGCGCACGGCTATCGCCGTACCCGGGTGCTCGGCATAGACGACGCCTACATGTTGGAGGCGCCGATGATGCACGAGGCATGGCGAAGCAGAGCCTGGTCTCGAGGGACTGAAACACGTTGCCGGAAGCTCTAGACGCCCTGCGTCTCGGGGAGTCGTA
>JBDSXU010000321.1:0-2949 GCA_039926005.1 Marmoricola sp. | reverse complement strand
GCGCGTCGAGGCCGGCGGTAGCACGCTCGCCTACTCCGGCGACAGCGGTGTCTGCCACGCTCTCCAGGACACTGCGCGCGGCGCCGACATCTTCCTGAGCGAGGCGTCCTTCCTCGAGGGGGTCCCGAACCCTCCGGACCTGCATCTGACCGGTGCGGAGGCCGGCCGCACGGCGACCGACGCCGGATCGCGGCGTCTGCTGCTCACCCACATCCCGCCGTGGCACGACCCGCAGAAGGTCCTGGCCGAGGCGATGGGGGCCTACGACGGCCCCGTGGAGCTGGCGACTCCGGGCACGACCTATCACGTCTGAGAACGCCCCCCGGGGTGCCCGGGTCGTGGGATTGTCGGAGGCGTCGTTCATGATGGACCAATGATTTCGCTCGAGAACGTGACGAAACGCTACGGCCAGTTCACAGCGGTCGACGACGTCTCCTTCGTCGCACAGGCAGGAAAAGTCACCGGCTTCCTCGGTCCCAATGGGGCGGGGAAGTCCACCAGCATGCGCATCATGGTCGGGCTGACCCCGCAGGACGCGGGGCGGACGCTGATCGGTGGCCACCGCTTCGCCGACATCCCGAACCCGTCGCGGCACGTGGGGGTCCTGCTCGACGCTTCGGCGCAGCACGCCGGACGCACCGGACGTGAGGTGCTCCGGCTCAGCGCCGAAACGATGGGCATCGGCAGGGAGCGCGTCGAGGAGATGCTCACGCTGGTCGGTCTCTCCGGGCCCGAGGCGAAGAGACGCGTGCGGAACTACTCGCTCGGGATGCGCCAGCGCCTCGGCATCGCCAACGCACTGCTGGGTGACCCGTCGGTGCTGATCCTCGACGAGCCGGTCAACGGCCTCGACCCGGCCGGCATCCACTGGATGCGTGGGCTGCTGCGCAGCTTCGCCGGCCGTGGTGGAACCGTCCTGCTCTCCTCGCACCTGTTGCACGAGGTCGAGATGATCGCCGACGAGATGGTGCTGATCGGCCGCGGCAAGATCGTGGCCCAGGGCACCAAGGCCGAACTGCTCCACACAGCTGGCACCTACGTGAAGCCCGAGGATCCGGCCGCGCTCCAGCAGGCACTGCTGGCCGCGAACATCACTGCGACGCCCTCGGGTGACGGTGGTTTCCGCTCGGAGTCAGAGCCGATCGACGTCGGCCGGGCAGCAGCCGCTGCCGGAGTCGTGCTCGCAGAGCTGAAACGTGCGGAAGGGGCCGGGCTCGAGGAGATGTTCCTCCAGCTGACCTCCGACGACGCCCGCGACGCCATCACCCCCGAAGGAGTGCAGGTATGACCACCGCCCCCGCCACCAGTCCGTCCCTCGGCACGCTCGACATCTCCGGGACCTCCAAGGTGCCGCTCACCCGGCTCATCAAGGTCGAGATTCGCAAGATGCTCGACACCCGCGCCGGTCTCTGGTTGATCATCGCGATCGTTGCGATCACGGCGTTGATCACGGTGATCTTCTTCTTTGCCGCACCCGACGGGGAGCGCACGTTCCTCAACTACATCGGGATCATGGCCACGCCCCAGGGCTTCCTGCTGCCTGTGATGGGGATCCTGCTCATCACCCAGGAGTGGACCCAGCGCACCGGCATGGTGACGTTCACCCTGGAGCCACACCGGGGCAAGGTGATCGCTGCCAAGGTCGTGGCCGCGCTGGCCTTCGGGCTGCTCGCTGTGGTGTTGGCCTGCGTGATCGCGAGCCTTGCCACGGCAGTGAGCGGTGCACCGGGAGCCTGGAAGAACATCGGGGTCGACGACTTCGCGAAGTTCACGTTGCTCCAGGTCACCGGGGTGCTGCAGGGTCTCGCCTTCGGGCTGATCTTCCTGAACAGCGCCGCCGCGATCGTCACGTACTTCGTGCTTCCGATCGCGTTCTCCATCGTGGCCTCGCTGTGGGGGGCGCTCGCCGACATCGCGCCCTGGGTGGACCTGGGCACCTCGCAGCAACCGCTCTTCAGCGGCCAGAACCTCACGGGTGAGGAGTGGTGGCAGATCGTCACGGGTACGCTGATCTGGGTAGTGCTGCCGTTCGTGGCCGGCCTCGTCCGGGTGCTGCGCGCCGAGGTGAAGTAGCCCCGGTCGGACCGTCGTCGGTCGTCGGTAGGGTCGCCACATGACTTCCTCCCGCGCTGACGGTCGTGCCGACGACGAGCTCCGAGCCATCAAGATCACCCGGCACTGGCAGGACCACCCGGCTGGCTCGGTGCTCGTCGAGTTCGGTCGCACCCGGGTGCTGTGCGCAGCGTCCGCCTCGACCGGTGTGCCTCGCTGGCGCAAGGGTTCGGGCCTGGGGTGGGTCACCGCCGAATACGCCATGCTGCCCTCGGCCACGAACACCCGCTCGGACCGCGAGTCGGTCAAGGGACGCATCGGTGGGCGCACCCACGAGATCTCCCGCCTGGTCGGTCGGTCGTTGCGGGCGGTCGTCGACTACCAGGCCCTGGGCGAGAACACGATCGTGCTCGACTGCGACGTACTGCAGGCCGACGGCGGCACCCGGACAGCCGCCATCACCGGGGCGTACGTCGCGCTGGCCGACGCGGTCACGCATCTGCGCAACCAGGGCGCGTTGACCGGCGATCCGCTGACCGGTTCGGTGGCGGCGATCTCCGTGGGCATCATCGACGGTGCACCCCGCCTCGACCTGCCCTACGAGGAGGATGTCCGAGCCGAGACCGACATGAACGTCGTGATGACCGGCGAGGGCAAGTTCGTGGAGGTGCAGGGCACCGCCGAGGGTGCGGCCTTCGACCGGGCCGAGCTCGACTCACTGCTCGCGCTGGCCGAGAAGGGCTGCGCCGACCTGACCCGGCTTCAGCAAGGGGCGCTGGGTGGCTGAGGGGCTCAAGGTCTTCCTCGCCTCCCGCAATGCCAGGAAGATCGAGGAGATCCGCCGCATCCTGGACGCACAGCTGCCGGGGATCGAGGTGCTCGGCCTCGACGACGTCG
>JBDSXU010000320.1:0-3105 GCA_039926005.1 Marmoricola sp. | reverse complement strand
CCCCATGGCGGGGGCGGGGAGTCGCGCGGGCCTTGGGGTCCCTGCGGGTAGGACATCAGCTCTGGGGGTTCTTGCCAGCAGCAGCCGGGGCGGCATCCAACCGGGCGAGCGACTCGTCTCGCCCAAGCAGCTCGAGGGACTCGAAGAGCGGCGGCGAGACCCGACGACCCGTCACGGCGACCCGCACGGGCCCGAAGGCGTTGCGCGGCTTGATGCCGAGCTCGTCGACGAGCTTGGCTCGCAACGCCTCGTCGATCGCCTCGGTCGTCCAGTCGGCGACCGCCGCCAGCGCCTCACGCGCAGCGACGACGACCTTCAGACCGTCCTCGTTGAGGACCTTGGCCACATCGCTCTCGTCGTAGACGACGTCGGCGAGGAACAGGAACGCCAGCATGTCCGCGCCCTCACCGAGGGTGCCGACTCGCTCATGGATCAGCACGCTGCCCTCGGTGATCTTGAGTGTCTCCGCCTGGGTCGGCGGGTCCTCGACGAGGTCAGCCTCACGGAGGAACGGCACGAGCCGTCGCTCGAGCTCCTCGATGCTGAGCAGCCGCATGTGCGCGGCGTTGATGGCTTCGAGTTTCTTGAGGTCGAAGCGCGCGGGATTGGGGTTCACCCGGCGGATGTCGAAGGCTTCGGCCATCTCGGTCATGGTGAACACGTCACGGTCCTCCGCGATCCCCCAGCCGAGGAGCGCGAGGTAGTTGAGCAGCCCCTCGGGGAGGAAGCCGCGCTCGACGTACTCCGAGAGCCCGGAACCGGCGTCGCGCTTGGAGAGGCGCTTGTTGCCCTCGCCCATCACGATCGGCAGGTGCCCGAAGCGCGGGGAGCCGGTGCCGATACCGAGTCCCTCGAGAGCCTCGTAGAGCGCGATCTGACGCGGGGTTGAGGAGAGGAGGTCCTCACCGCGCAACACGTGGGTGATCCCCATCAGCGCGTCGTCGACAGGGTTGACGAGCGTGTAGAGCGGGTCCCCGTTGGCGCGCACGATCGCGAAGTCCGGCACGTGCTCGGGCTGGAAGGTGACCTCGCCGCGGACGAGGTCGTCGAAGGTGATCGGACGGTCGGGAATCCGGATGCGTACGACGGAGGTGCGACCCTCTGCCTCGAAGGCCTGACCCTGCTCCTCGGAGAGGCGGCGACAGAAGCCGTCGTACCCCTGGATCTTGGAGCCGGACGCCTTGCGGCGCGCCTCGACCTCGTCGTTGGTGCAGAAGCAGTCGTACGCAGACCCTGCCTCGCGCAGCCGCTCCACGATGCCGCGGTAGGTGTCGAACCGCTCGGACTGCTTGTAGGGACCGAAGTCGCCGCCGACCCCGGGACCCTCGTCGTAGTCGATGCCGAGCCACTGCAGCGAGTCGATCACCGATGCGTAGCCCTCGGGGGTGTTGCGCGCCAGGTCGGTGTCCTCGATGCGCAGCACCAGCGTGCCGCCGTAGTGGCGCGCGAAGGCCCAGTTGAACAGGGCCGATCGCACGTTGCCGACGTGCAGGTTGCCGGTGGGCGAGGGTGGGAACCGGACGCGCACCTGTTCGGGGGCCAGACTCCCCAGAACGGGGTCGGCCAGGACGGGCTCAGTCACGCGAAACCACCTTGTTGCTCAGGTTGCCGATGCCTTGGATCGATATCTCGACCTCGTCACCGATGTTCATGGGACCGACACCCTCGGGGGTGCCGGTGAGGATCACGTCGCCCGGGAGCAGCGTCATCACGCTGGTCACGTATGCGATCAGGGTCGGTACGTCGAAGATCAGGTCGGACGTGCGACCGTCCTGCTTGACGTCGCCGTTGAGGAACGTCTGCAACCGGAGGTCACTGACGTCGAGTTCGGTCTCCACCCAGGGACCCAGCGGACAGAAGGAGTCGAAGCCCTTCGCGCGGGTGAACTGGCCGTCCTTCTTCTGCAGGTCACGAGCGGTCACGTCGTTGCCAACCGTGTAGCCGTGCACGACGTCGGCGAACTTCTCCTTCGGCACGTCGCGGCAGATGCGGCTGATCACCACTGCGAGCTCACCCTCGAAGTGCACGTTCTGGCTCTGCTGCGGGTAGAAGATCGGGTCGCCGGGCCCCACGACGGAGGTGTTCGGCTTGAGGAACATCAGCGGCTCATCTCCCACCTCGCCGCCCATCTCCGCGGCGTGGGCGGCGTAGTTCCTGCCGATGCCGACCACCTTGCTGCGCGGGAGCACCGGGCTCAGCAGGCGCGCGTCGGACAGGAGGACCTGCTCGTCGGTGGGCTGGAGCCCGACGTAGAGCGGGTCACCAACCAGCGCCGTGATCACCGAACCCTCCTCGGGGATGCCGAAGTCGTCGACGTCTCCGGTCACGATGCCGAAACGGGGGTCGTCACCAGTGGTGAACCTTGCGATACGCACCCACCGAGCCTAACGACCGGGCCTCACGGGTGACGCACTAGCGTCGAGGCTGTGGAAATCATGCCGCGCGAGACTTGGCTGGAGCGCGCTGCGGCGCACGCCGGCCGCGTCGACGAGTGGGTCCAACCGCATCTCGCACGGCGCCGCGAGGGCCGCAAACACCCGGTCCACGACTTCCTGTTCACCTACTACTCCCAGCGTCCCGCCGCCCTCCGCCGGTGGCACCCCGGGTGGGGGGTGGGCCTTGCCGATGCTGAGATGGAGTACGCCGACCAGCGCGCCTACGACCGGATAGTTACATGCAATCGGACGGTTCCTGGACCGGATTCACCGGCCGAATGCATGGAACTATCCGTGTCGGCGGATCACCTCGTGTCCCAGCTGTCCCTCATCGAGTCCATCCACCGCCTTCTGGTGGCAACAGCAGGGCGTACGCCGACCCTGGGCTGTTTCGGGTTGCACGAGTGGGCGATGGTGCACCAGACCGACGAGACCCGCCACGACTGGCCCCTTCGGCTGGGCGGGTCCGGCACGGACCAGGTCGTCGAGAGCCACCGGATCACCTGCTCCCACTTCGACGCGTTCCGCTTCTTCACCGACAGCGCGCGCCCGTTGAACACGCTGAAGCCGGGCCGCGAGGACCGCGCGTCGTTCGAGCAGCCGGGCTGCCTGCACGCGGGCATGGACCTCTACAAGCACGCCTTCCGGCTCACTCCCCTCGTCCCCTCCG
>JBDSXU010000319.1:0-4216 GCA_039926005.1 Marmoricola sp. | reverse complement strand
GTGCGCGAGTCGACCTTGGTGTGGGGCCGGCGTCCGGCGTACGCCGTGATCGCGGCTGTGGGCGTCGTGGCCCTGCACGTGGCCGGTCAGGGCACCGGCCTGGGGACCGGACTGCTCCTCGTGGGTGGCCTGGTGGTCCTGGGGTTCGCGATGGGGCCACTGCTGCCACGAGGTACGGCGCGAGCAGATCGTGGACTCCCGGCAGTCGTGGCCGCGCGCGGCGTGTTCGGCGGCGCCTTCGCGTGCGTCGAGATGTTCCTACCGCTCGTCCTCCAGGACGAGAGCGGGCTGAGCCCGACGGTGACCGGTCTGGTGATGATGGTCGGCGCGCTCGGCTGGACCGCCGGCTCGGCGTACGCCGGGAAGCGCGGTCGTCCAGAGACCTTCGAGGGGCTCCTACGCGCAGGAGCAGTAGCCGTGTTCGGTGGCGCCACGATCTCGCTCGCCCTGGTGCCGATCGACCACCTACCGGTGGCGGCCGCGGTCGTCGCGACGGTCGGCTTCTCCGTGATGGCCGTGGGGATGGGGTTGGCCACACCTCTGATGTCCACACTGGCCCTCGACCCGTCCCCGGTGGGTCGTCAGGGTGAGAGCGGCGCGGCGATCCAGATGAGTGACGCCCTCGGTCAGAGCATCGCAGCCGGGCTGGTCGGCGCCGTCTTCGCGCGCTGGTTCCTGGTCGACCAGGACACGTCCTATCTCGCCGGCTTCGGCCTCGCGGCGGTTCTCGGCGTGCTCGCCATCGTGCTGACCCGACGTTGCGTCAGCGGGAACTGCTGAGGGTCAGAACGGCTCGCCGAAGGCGAGCTTCTTGGCCTTGACCGGCCCCTAGAGCGTCGACCGCTGCTCGAAGTCCTCGCTCCGCAGGCCCTTGATGACAGTGCTCTGCAGCTGGCTCCGCGTCCGCTTCGGGTCCTCTGCCAGGGCCTTGAGGAACAGGTAGGTGAACGCGCCGTTCGCTCGGTTGCCGAAGGTCGCGTCCGACGCGGTCTGGTCGGGCCGGCAGGCCGCGTAGAGGATCGGTCTGGCGCTGCCTCCACGGCTCTTGGTCAGCTCGACCAACGCCTTGCGGTCCACGACCCGGGGCGCGGCGGCGCGAATGGAGCGGGCCCGATCCAGGCCCTTCGGCGTGGGCGGCGGAAGGTAGCGCGGGCGTCGTCCCTGGGCCATCGCCTGCATGATGTCGTCGAGGTCGCGCAGTCCCGTGCCGCTGTGACAGGTGTCCAGCAGGACCTCGAGGAGAATTCCCTCCGGCACCTTCTCGAACAGCTCCCGCAGCTCGTCGTCCACGATCACGGTCTTGCGGTCCCAGTCGTCGCCGGCCTGCTTGAGGTCATGGCAGGCGAAGGCCTCGTCCAGGCCGTCTGGCTCGTCGTCGCCGCCCGGCTCGCTGGGTACCTGTGTGCCGTGGCTGGAGAGGGTGAACACGACGCTGTCGCCGGGCTTGGCCTTCCCCACGATCTCGGTCAGGGTCGCCATCACCTTCTTCTTGGTGGCGACCCCGTCCTTGAGCACATGGATGTGCCCCGACGTGAACCCGAACTTCCGCAGGGCCTTGGCGATGTCCTCGGCGTCGTTGACGCAGCCGCTCAGCCAGCTGCTCCTCGGCAGTGACTTGAACTCGTTGATCCCGACACAGAGTGCGTAGCGAGTCATCGGTGCGTTCCCTTCCTTCGGGTGGAGTGGTGAGTTTCAGGATTTGACGAGCACGGCGTCAGGACGGGCGTACACGACGAACGAGAGCCAGGTGGCGTCACCGGCCCTGCGGGTCGCGGCCCGCGCCCGGGCACTGGCCACGCCCATCGGCTCGCCGGCGAGCAGCTCCTCGTAGAGCCGCTCGACAAAGACCCGCGACGGCTCCTCGCGCACCGACCACAGGCACGACACGAAGGCCGAGGCGCCGGCGTCGAGGAAGGCCCGCGCGAAGCCTCCGACGGTGGTCAGGAGCTCGCCGGCACGTCCGGCCTGACAGGCGTTGAGTACGACGAGTGGTCCTGCCCCGGGCCGGTTCTGCGAGGAGTTCTCGCTCACGGTGGTGGCGCCGAGGTACTGCGCTTCGACTGTGCCTCGGCGCTTCCGGCCCTGCAGCAGCAGCTTGGCGTCCAGTACGTCGTCAGGGTCGGCGGCTCCGTGGCCGGAGAAGTGCAGCAGGTCGAACTGGCCCGTCCGCAACAGCTCACGGACGCCGGCGGGGGTGGCGGTGACCGTCTTGGCCCCGAAGCGCTTCTCGAGGAACAGGCGCTCGTGCACCGGTTCGGTCAACGCGAACCTCGGGTCCCGGTAGTCGGGGCACAGCGTCCTGGCACGCCCCCTGCGCACGTGCATCTCGCGCGGCGGGAAGCTGCCGAGCTGCCAGCGCACCAGCCCACTCTGGGCCAGGAACATGGGCTTGGTCGGGCGTGGTCCGTTCGGCGGCTTGAGATGCACCAGCTCCCAGGGCACGAACGGTTCGTCGGCATAGACGATCAGGTCCTTGACCTTCGCGCGGTGCTTCCACAGATGGGCCTGCATCGCCTCGGGGAACAGCTCGTCGAACATCTTCGCGCCGATGTCCTGCAGCTTGCGCTCACGCTCTCGTGGGTCCGAGCCGCTGTCCTTCCAGATGTTCGCGACGTCGTCGAGGATCTTTCCGATGCGGCGTACGCGGTCCTTGATCGGCTTGGACTCGAAGATCGCCGCGGGCTGGCCCTGCACCAGACGGACGGCGTACTGATAGATGACCGAGCCGCTCGGGAGCCCACGTTCGACGATGTCGATGCAGGGCAGGCCCTCGAGCTCGGGTGCGTCGATGCCCGGGTGCACGCTGGCCGTGACCGTGCTGCCCAGGGGGATCGTCGCGACTTCCTCCTGGGTGACCGCGGTCGCCTGCAGACTGAGCCTGGCGACCGGGATCCGCCCCTGTCGGACGACGATCATCACCACGACCGGCCCCGTGGACAGGGACTGCGCGCGGAACTCGAGCTCGCTGACGCCACCTCCAGGCGGCAGCTCGAAGACGTCGTTGTCGGGGCGCAGGATGGTGACGTTCGTCTTGCCGATGGCCTGGACGGTGAGTGGCCGGTCAGCGTCGACGATCACCTCGCTCTCGGCATGCGCCGAGCCGCCGCTCGCCTCGATCGCGTGCCGCGAGAGGCGCACCCGGAGGGCGAACTCGGTCTCGGCGACGACGTTCGCAGGCATCTCCGCTGCGAGGCTTGCCCGAGTCGGTTCCCCTGCGGAGGGTGGTTGCCCGATGGCCGCATCGTCGATCTCGGCGGTGGCGTCGATCTCGGCTGGTTCGGGGATCGCGGCTGATTCGGTGATCGGGCCGGGCACGGGGACCGGAGGCATCGCCCGGGCGAAGCCCCGGCGCAGGGACTGTGGTGCAGCCAACGCCTCCATGGCCGGCTCCGGGAGAGGTGCGGCGACGGCTTCGTCAGCGGCCTCCTCGCCCCCACCCGCGCCGAGGCCCAGCGGCAGCCACCCGGCAATGGCCTCGATCACGCTGAGCTGGCTGAAGTAGTTGGTGTGATAGATGATGTCGTTCTCGCCCAGGTCGAGGTTGCCCTTGACGAAGTTTCCGACCGCCTGGTCGATCGAGGACATCGAGGCGGTGTCGACGACCAGGTCGTTCTCGCCCTTGAAGAGCCGGTCGACGAAGCCTTCCTCGAGCTTGGCGACCAGCTCGCGCGGGAATTCCGGCGGGTTGTGGTGGTCGTCGAAGAGCGAGACGTGGAAGTTCGAGGAGACGACGAACCAGTTCGTCCCTGGACCGGGCTGTCCGGGTTGCGTCTTGTTGATCTCCTGGAGGAACGCGCCGCCGGGGACCATAGCGGCGAGCCCGGGCACGTCGTCGCCCTCGGCGGCGTACGACACGAGGTACTTCACGAACGCCCCGATCCCTTTCACCACCCCGCCCATGACGACGGTGACCGGCGCAGCACCGGGGAGCAGCGAGAGCCCGCGCGCGGTGACGGACGCGAGGTTGGTGTAGAGGTCGACGAGATCACCCCAGCGTTTGGGATCCGCGAGATGGGTCCCGGCATTGGTGGCCGCGACGAAAACGACGATGTCGACCTTCGCGGGCCAGCCCGAGCCTGGCAGCAGCTCTTCCGCGAACGATCGCGTCACCAGACCACCCCGACTGTGCGTGATGATGTCGATCACGAGCTCCGCACCTGGTCGATGCGTCCTGAGCCGTTTCAACAGGTTCCTCGCGTTTTCCAGCGGATCCACG
>JBDSXU010000318.1:0-2727 GCA_039926005.1 Marmoricola sp. | reverse complement strand
ACGAACACGCCGCGGTTCAGCTTGTGCTCGAGCAGGCGCTCGTGGGCGAGCAGCTTGAAGGACTCGCGCAGGGTGTTGCGTGACACCCCGAGGGTGCTCGCGATCTGGTCTTCAGAGAGCCGTGTGGCCGGTGGCAACGACCCGTCGATGACGCGCTCCCGCAGCACCTCGGCGACCCGCTCGGCCATGCCCGTGCGACCCAGCAACTGACGATCCCCGGCGAGGGCGGTGAGCGCATCCATGGACCCAGCATAGCCTCTTTGTAGTAATGACCTCTTGTAGGATCGTTGAACGATTGGTAGTGTCTCAGGTCACAGAGTTCTCCATCGCCACTCCGACGAGGTGTATTCATGATCACGAACAGCCCTTCTACCCACGAACGCGGCGGGTCAGCAGAGCCGATCGACTCCGGGCCGATGGCCTGGTGGCGGGCCTTGGACCGACGCGGCCGGCACGCGTTCCGGGGCGCGTTCCTCGGCTACATGCTTGACTCCTACGACTTCTGGGTGCTGCCGCTGGGGTTGGCCGCGATTGCGCTCGCCTTCGACCTGAGCACGGCTCAGTCGGGGCTGTTGGCCACGACGACGTTGGTGGCCAGTGCCTTCGGCGGGATCCTGGGCGGCATCCTGAGCGACCGGATCGGACGGGTCCGCACGCTGATGTTCACGGTCGTCACGTTCGCGGTGTTCACCGCCGCATGCGGGTTGGCTCCCAACTACGAAAGTCTGCTGGCCTTCCGCGCCCTCCAGGGTTTGGGTTTCGGGGGGGAGTGGGCCGCGGGTGCCGTCTTGATGTCGGAGTACGCCGCGTCGCGTCACCGGGGCCGCACCGTCGCCCTGATCCAGAGTTCGTGGGCGGTGGGCTGGGGTCTGGCGGTGGTCGCCTACACCCTGATCTTCACCTTTGTGAACGATGACATTGCCTGGCGGGTGCTTTTCCTCACCGGCGCCCTGCCGGCCCTGCTGATCCTCTACATTCGGCGCAACATCCAGGATTCGCCGACCTTCGAGGACAACCGCCACCTCATCGACCGGGGTGCGATAGCCACCATCTGGAAGAGGGACCTCCGAAAGATCACGGCCTTCGCAGTGGTGTTGTCCGCCGGCACCCAGGGCGGTTACTACACGCTCGCAACCTGGGTCCCGACCTACCTCAAGACCGAGCGCGGGCTCAGCGTCATCGGCACCGGCGGCTACTTGACATTCTTGATCAGTGGCGCGTTCGCGGGCTACCTCACGGGGGGGTACTTCACCGACAGGATCGGTCGCAAGAACACCTTTCGGATCTTCGCCGTCCTCAGCGGGGCCCTGATCGTGGTCTATACCCAGCTGCCCGAGGGCGCGAACAACCTGGTCCTGTTCCTGGGCTTCCCGCTCGGTTTCTGCTCCTCGGCCATCTTCAGCGGGTTCGGCAGCTATCTCTCCGAGCTCTTCCCGATCACCGTCCGCGGCACCGCACAGGGCTTCGTGTACAACGTGGGTCGAGGGATCGGTGCGTTCTTCCCGACCATCATCGGATTCCTCGCCGAGTCCTACGGTATCGGCGGAGCCATGCTCTTCGGCGCGTTCGCCTACGCCCTCGTGGTGTTCGCCCTGTTCTGGCTGCCTGAGACCGCCAACTCGGAACTCCAGACCGCAAACGCGGAGCTCGCATGACACCGGATCGCGCCTCCAGCCCGGCGGCGGCCAGAGCGGCCTACCGCGCCGGCCTCGCGCAGCCCACCGCCGGGATAGCCGACGGGTTCGCCCAGGCCAACCTCGTCAGCGTCCCCCGTGAACTGGCCTACGACCTTCTCCTGTTCACCCAACGCAACCCCAAGCCGTGTCCGGTGCTCGACGTGACCGAGGCCGGATCTTGGACCACCCCATTGGCACCAACCGCTGACCTTCGCACCGACCTACCGCGATACCGGATCTGGCGCCACGGGGAGCTGGCTGAGGAGCCGGACGCGATCTCCGATGATTGGCGCGCGGACCTCGTCACCTTCCTCATCGGGTGCAGCTTCACCTTCGAGGCTGGCCTTCACCAGGCGGGGGTACCGGTGCGGCATGTCGAGCAGGGTGTCAACGTGCCCATGTATCGCACGAACCGTCCGACACGCCCCGCAGGAAGTCTGCACGGTGACCTTGTCGTCTCGATGCGACCGATCCCTGCCGACCAGGTCGCCGACGCTGTCAGGGTCACCGGTGCAGTGCCGGCTGTTCACGGGGCGCCAGTGCATGTCGGCGATCCTGCCGGACTCGGGATCGCGGACCTGGACCATCCAGACTTCGGCGACCCAGTGGAGATCCGCGCTGGCGAGCTGCCGGTCTTCTGGGCCTGCGGGGTCACCCCCCAGGTCGCGATCATGTCGTCGCGGCCGCCGTTCGCCATCACCCACGCTCCGGGGCACATGTTCCTGACCGACCTCAGCGACGCCGAACTGCGCGCACGCTGATGGATCTCAACTGTGATCCGGGAGAATTTCGCGGTCGGGCGCGTCGGTGGCCACGAAACCGCATCAAGAGCGCGCTCGGGAATCGCCTGCGACTCCACCGCCGGAGGGCCTGATGCGGATTCTCACGGCCGGATTCGAGGCGAAACTGGTTGAGGTCGAGAGCCTCGACCAGATGCTCTCCCTGTATCAGGGACTTCAGGAGGCACGCGACAGCGGCCGCGCCCAGGGGATCACGGAGCTGACTCCGGCGGCGCGCACCGTCCTGGTGGAGTACGACCCCGACGACGCCT
>JBDSXU010000317.1:0-7924 GCA_039926005.1 Marmoricola sp. | reverse complement strand
CCGACGGCTGCCAGGCCGACTCGGTCCCCAACCTCGAGATCGAGACCGGTGAGATCCTCGGGGCAGGGCACGCCTCGGCCACCGGCCGGTTCGACGACAACCAGCTCTTCTACCTGCGCTCGCGCGGCATCGAGGAGGCCGAGGCCCGTCGCCTCGTCGTGCACGGCTTCTTCAACGACCTGATCAAGAAGATCGGCGTGCCGGAGCTCGAGGAGCAGCTGGTGCTCACCGTGGAGGCGGAGCTCGAGAAGAACGTCTCCAAGGTGCAGTTCGGCGAGACTGCGTTGGTTGAGGCTGGGCACCGCGGATGAGCTTCGTTCGAGCCTGCGCTCTCTCCGAGCTGACCGACAGCACGCCGTTGCGCGTGGAGGTCGACGGCCTCGACGTGGCCGTCGTACAGCACGGCGAGGAGATCTTCGCCATCGAGGACGAGTGCAGCCACGCGGCCGTTGCCCTCTCCGAAGGTGACGTGGACGACTGCACCATCGAGTGCTGGATGCACGGATCGCGATTCGACCTCCGCACCGGCAAGCCGACCGGGCCGCCGGCCACAGCGCCTGTTCCGGTCTTTCCCGTGCAGGTTCACGGGGACGACGTACTCATCGACATCGAAACGCCCCTCGCGGGCTGACCAGACTCACACGTCTAAGGAGCATCACATGGCAACGCTGGAGATCAAGGACCTGCACGTATCGGTCACTGCCTCTGATCAGGATGGGGGCTCAGAGGGTGTCAAGGAGATCCTCAAGGGCGTCAACCTGACCATCAAGGGCGGTCAGACGCACGCAATCATGGGCCCCAACGGGTCGGGCAAGTCCACGCTCGCCTACTCGATCGCGGGTCACCCGAAGTACACCGTCACCCAGGGTTCGATCACGCTGGACGGTGCGGACGTGCTCGCGATGAGCGTCGACGAGCGTGCGCGTGCGGGGCTCTTCCTCGCGATGCAGTACCCCGTCGAGGTGCCCGGCGTCTCGGTCTCCAACTTCTTGCGCACCGCCAAGACCGCGATCAGCGGCGAGGCTCCCAAGCTGCGCCACTGGGTCAAGGACGTCAACGAGGCGATGGACCGCGTCAAGATGGACAAGGCGTTCGCGACCCGCAACGTCAACGAGGGCTTCTCCGGTGGTGAGAAGAAGCGCCACGAGATCGTCCAGCTCGAACTGCTCGACCCCAAGGTCGCGGTGCTCGACGAGACCGACTCCGGTCTGGACATCGACGCGCTGAAGATCGTCTCCGAGGGCGTCAACCGCTTCAAGGAGGGCGGGGACAAGGGCGTCATGCTGATCACGCACTACACCCGGATCCTGCGCTACATCACCCCCGACTTCGTGCACGTCTTCGTCGACGGCCGGATGGTCGAGGAGGGTGGGCCCGAGCTGGCCGACCGGCTGGAAGCCGAGGGCTACGACAAGTATCAAAACCGAACAGCCGTGAAGGCTGCGATCTGATCATGCCTGCGTCGTCCACCCTGACCGGCCTGCTGCCCAACCTCGAGATCATCCGCAAGGACTTCCCGATCCTCGAGCGTCGGATGAGTGGTGACCTGCCGCTCGTCTACCTCGACAGCGCCAACACCTCGCAGAAGCCACAGTGCGTGATCGACGCGATGGTCGACCACCTCGAGCGCCACAACGCCAACGTGGCGCGGGCGATGCACCAGCTCGGCGCTGAGTCCTCGGCTGCCTTCGAGGAGGCCCGGGACAAGGTCGCCGCGTTCCTCAACGCCCCGTCACGCGACGAGGTGATCTTCACCAAGAACGCCTCCGAGGCGCTGAACCTGGTCGCCAACACGATGGCGTGGGCCGGGCCCCTCGAGGTGAAGGCGGGCGACCGCGTGGTGATCACCGAGATGGAGCACCACTCCAACATCGTCCCCTGGCAGCTGCTCACCGAACGCAAGGGCGCGGAGCTGCGCTGGTTCGGCCTCACCGAGGACGGCCAGCTCGACCTCTCGAACATCGACGAGCTGATCACCCCCCGCACCAAGGTCGTCGCCCTGACCTGGGTCTCGAACATGCTCGGCACGATCAACCCGATCGCCGAGATCGCCCGCAGGGCCCACGAGGTCGGCGCGGTCGTGGTCGTCGACGCCTCCCAGGCGGCGCCCCAGCTTCGCGTTGACGTGCAGGCGGTCGACGCCGACTTCCTCGCCTTCACCGGTCACAAGGTCACCGGCCCCACCGGCATCGGCGTGCTGTGGGGCAGGAGCGAGCTCCTCGGAGCGCTGCCACCGTTCCTCGGGGGCGGCGAGATGATCGCCACCGTGACGATGGAGAGGTCGACGTACGCCGACATCCCGCACCGTTTCGAGGCGGGCACACCGCCGATCGCCGAGGCGGTCGGTCTGGGCGCGGCCGTCGACTACCTCACCGAGATCGGGCTCGAGAAAATCCACCGGCACGAGCAGGCCGTCACCGGCTACCTGCTGGACGGCCTGGCCACGGTCGGAGGGATCACCGTGATGGGTCCGCTCGACCCGATGATGCGCGGGGGAGCAGTGTCCTTCGAGGTCGCCGGTGTGCACCCGCACGACGTCGCACAGACGCTCGACGCCCGCGGGATCGCCGTACGCGCCGGGCACCACTGCGCGAAGCCGGCCCACAAGCGCTACGGCGTGCAGAGCTCGACCCGAGCCTCGTCGTACCTCTACACGACGCCGCAGGAGATCGATGCCCTGATCGAGGGGCTGCACTACACCAAGAACTACTTCAAGGTGGCCTGATGGATCTGGACAGCCTCTACCAGGAGATCATCCTCGACCACTACCGAACCCCTCATCACGCGGGACTTCGGGAGCCGTTCGAGGCCGAGGTGCACCACGTCAACCCGACCTGCGGTGACGAGGTCACCCTGCGCGTCCACCTCGAGGGTGAGCCGGGCCACGAGACCGTCACCGACGTGTCCTACGACGCCGAAGGATGCTCGATCAGCCAGGCCGCCGCCTCGGTGATGGCCGACCTCGTCATCGGCCAGCCGGTGAGCAAGGCCTTGGCGACCCACGAGGCCTTCGTCGAGCTGATGCACGGCCGCGGCAAGGTCGAGCCCGACGAGGAGGTCCTCGAGGACGGCATCGCCTTCGCCGGCGTGGCGAAGTTCCCCGCACGGATCAAGTGCGCCCTGCTTTCATGGATGGCGTTCAAGGACGCCACCGCCCAGGTTGTTTCCAAGGAGGACTCATGACCAACACCCAGCACACCGACAACAGCGACCTGCCCGACGTCTCGCAGGCTGCTCCCGGTGGCGGCGGGACTGCCACCGCGACCAAGGACGACGTGTTCGAGGCGATGAAGGACGTCGTGGACCCCGAGCTCGGCATCAACGTCGTCGACCTGGGCCTCGTCTACGACGTGCACCTGGACGAGCACTCCAATGCGGTCCTGGACATGACGCTGACCTCGGCAGCCTGCCCGCTGACCGACGTCATCCAGGACCAGACGAACTCTGCACTGGAGGGCATCGTCGGCGACGTGACCATCAACTGGGTCTGGATGCCGCCGTGGGGTCCGGACAAGATCACCGACGATGGTCGCGAGCAGCTCCGCGCCCTGGGCTTCAACGTCTGAGCCTGCGATTGACGACCTGTCGCTGGACCTGCAGTCGATTTCTCCGAGCACATCGAGGGTCTGCTCGAGTCCCTCGATGAATTCGTGATCATGCTTCGGTGGAGCGGGTCAGGGAGGCGCTCGCGGGCCGGCCGGACGTGACCTTCGAGACCTACCCGGGCGCCGACCACGCGTTCGACAACCCCGACTTCGCGATACACCACCCGGAAGCAGCCACACTTGCCTGGGAGCGAGGGTGTCGTTCCTGGCCGCGCAGCTCCTGCCCGTCTGATCCGCCTGCGACGTCCCCGTCTGCCTACTCCTGAGCACCGATCGTTCGAACCCGGACCACGGCGCCCGACTACGTTGAGCCCCATGAGCTCTGCCTCGACCGTTCTCGTGCCGCCCGCGCGGTTCGGGCGCTGGGTGGAGAACTTCACCGAGCGCCACGACGGCTGCACCCTGGCGGTTGACTCCGGCACCCTGGTCGGCCGCGCGGGGGACGGGTCGAGCTTCACGGCTCACCCGCCCTTCGACGAGTCGTACGACGGCCCCGCTGAAGTTGCCGCGTTCACGAGCACATGTGGGCCTCCGGGGCGGTGGGGCGTGCTGCTCGTCCGCAAGGGCGGCTTCGCGATCGCCCGGCTGGCGGGGGAGCAGACGGTCGAGTCGAAGGTGGGCCAGCGTCACGTCCAGGGCCGCACCAAGGCCGGCGGCCAGAGCCAGCAACGTTTCGCGCGGCGTCGCGACAACCAGGCACGGGTCGCCTACGAAGCCGCGGCCGAGCACGCAGCCCGGATCCTGACTGGTGCCATGTCGGTCGTCACCGGGGGTGACCACTCGGCCGTCGAGGCGGTGCTCACCGACAGACGCCTGGCCGGCCTGGTCGTCGTAGCCCCCTTCCTGGCGGTGCCCGACCCCCGGCGTTCCATCCTCGAGCAGGCGGTCACCGATGCGGGGTCGATCCGGGTCGAGGTGACTAACTCGTGACGGAGGCGTGCACGACGACGTGCTGGATCGGCACGTCATACCGCTCCCGGGCGTCGGCGACCACACCATGGCGCAGCCAGGTCGAACGCTCCTCCGGCTGCGTGGTGATCACCACGTGGTCCGGGTCGAACTCGCGGACGGCGTGGTCGAGGGCCACCAGCGGCCGGTAGTCGCCGAGCTCGCCCTCGACGCTGAGGCCGCGTGAGTGCAGCTCTTCCAGCGTTTGGTCCAGCCGCTCCTGGGCCGCCTCCGTGGTGGCCTGCCACACGAACGCAGCTCCTTCGCGGTCGGCCTGACCGGTGTCGACGGGGTTCGCCGGGACCACCACGAAGTACGCCGCCTGGTCGCTCCCCTCGATGCGCTCGAGCGCGTCGTGCAGCTCGTTCTGCGCCATCGTCTGGTTGGCGAGCACGACGATCCGCTGGGCAGACTCACCGCCCTCCGGCTCGGACTCCAGCTCCTCCGGACTGACGGAGCCGCCCTGCCACCGGGTGACGGCATACAGCACCAGCACGATGCCCCACGACAGCAGGCTCAGCAGAAGCTGGGAGCGGGTCTCGCTCTTGAACCCCATCTGCGTCAGGATCGCGACGATGCCCACGGCCGCGACGATGGTCAGCACCGGGAAGAACCACATCTTGACCTTCAGGTCCTCGTCGGGTGTCTGCCGACGCAGGACGAACTGCGAGATCGCGATCAGCAGGTAGACGAACAGGATCACCGCGCCCGAGGAGTTCAGCAGGAACGTGAAGACCGTGTCCGGGGAGACGTACGCCGCGATCACGCTCAGGAAGCCGACCACCGTCGAGGCCAGGATCGCCCACACCGGAACGCCGCGACCGTTGACCGTGATCAGTCGCATCGGGGCTTCCCGGCGGGCGGCCAGCACGAAGAGCATGCGAGACGCGGTGTAGAGACCCGAGTTCAGGCAGGACAGCACCGCAGTGAGCACGACCGCGTTCATGACCTGGTCGGCGTACGGGATGCCCATCTCCTTGAACGCCGCGACGTAGGGCGAGGTGCCGAGCTCGCTGTCGTTCCACGGCACGATGCACACCAGCAGGAACATCGACCCGACGAAGAACGTGGCGACCCGGAAGATCACCGACTGGGTGGCCCGGGAGATCGCCTTCTCCGGGTCGTGCGACTCGGCCGCTGCGACCGTCGCGATCTCGGCCCCGACCATCGAGAAGACGACGACCACGATGCTGGAGAAGATCGCCCCGACCCCGTTGGGCAGGAACCCGCCGTGGCTGGTGAGGTTGCTGACGTCGAAGCCGTGGTTGGGCCACAGCCCGAGGACGAAGAGCGTCCCGAGGACGAGGAAGGCGATGATCGCGAAGACCTTGATGCCGGCGAACCAGTACTCGAACTCGCCGTAGGACCCGACGGAGAACATGTTCGTTGCCGTCATCAGGACCATCAGCCCAAGGGAGAGCATCCACAACGGTGCGTCGAACCAGAAGGTCAGGATCTTCGCGCCCGCCACGGCTTCGAAGCCGACGACGATGACCCAGAAGTACCAGTACAACCAGGCCACCGAAAAGCCCGCCCAGCCGCCCAGGGCCCTTCGCGCGTAGTCGGCGAACGATCCCGTCGAGGGGTTCGCGGTGGCCATCTCGCCGAGCATCCGCATGACCAGGACGATCAGCACACCGGTGATCAGATAGCTGAGGAACGCCGCGGGGCCGGTCTGGTTGATGACCACCCCCGAGCCCACGAACAGTCCGGCTCCGATGACGCCGCCGATCGCGATCATGGTCAGGTGCCGCTGCTTGAGACCCTTCTGGAGCTGGGCCGGTTCCTTCGTGGCTGCCGTCATGTACTCGTACTACCCCCCTGTGATCCATCTAACCGTTCACCCGCAGAAGCTGCCTGATTCCGGTCGACGCGTCCTGCTCTGTCAGGATGTGCGTCATGTGGGAGCCGGACCCCTCGTGGCGCAGGCTGCCCGGTGCGGGCGGCCCCTCCACGACCGGGATCTGGCTGGCCGAGGCCGGCGGACGCAGGTGGGTCGTCAAGAGACTCGCGGCACCGCTCGAACGCACCCGCGAGCTGACCGACCAGAGGCACGCGGGTTACTGGCGGCGTGAGGCGGAGATAGCGACCCATCCCAGCGTGGTCGACGGCCCGGGACTCGTCCCCTCCGAGTTCGGCCAGGTGGAGGAGGACGACGAGGGCGTCACCGTGTGGAGCCTCGAACAGGCGGGCGAGGCCCCACCCGGACTCTTCGTCGCGCGGGCTCTGGGTCGTTTCGCGGGCGCCGACTACGCGACACCGACGTGGGCCTCGCGCGGGCTGCTGGGGGACCGGCTGTCGATGGCCGAGGAACGCGGCGGATGGCGCACTCTGGCACGCACGACGCTCGCCGACGTCGCCGACCATCTGTGGCAACGCCGTGCCCACTGGATCGCGCGCTGCGACGAGGGCCCGGAGGGCCGGTTGCACGGGGACGCCGTACCCGCCAACTTCTTGACCAGGCGCCGCGAGGACGTGGTGACCGTGGACTGGCAGTGCTTCGGCTTGGGACCGGTGGGCTCCGACCTCGGCTACTTCGCGTTGTCGGTGCGCGAGGAGTTCGACGTGTTGCTCGACGCCTACCTGGCCGGCGTCGGCCCCGACGCCGATCGAGAAGCGATCGCGATGGCCGCGAGGGTCTCGGCCGTCTACACGGTGCTCTCGCGGGCGGAGTGGGCACTGGCCCAGGCTGCGCGGGGCGAGGGTGCCCTGGCCGGGAAGTTCCGGCACCCGGCCGTGGCACCGCACCTGCGAGCAGTGGAGCGCCAGTCCGCCCAGATCGAGTGGTTGGTCAGACCGTGACCTCGCGCTCGCCACGGAGCAGTTCACCGACCGGTCCCGTGGCGGTCGCGCCCAGCAGCGTCGCCAGGGTGAAGTCCGCGGCCGCGCGCTCGAAGACCAGGCGGTGACGCAGCATCGCGTGCCCACCACCGGTCACGCGCAGGTAGCCGACCGGGCTCGTCCGGGCCAGCTCCGCTGCCAGCGCGATCGAGCGGCCAGGATCGGCGACGCGGTCATCGCTGCCGTGCACCATCAGGGCCCGCCGGTCACCGAGGTGCACCTTGTCGGTGGTGTGGACCCACGGGTTGAGCGCCACGACGCTGCGCACCTCAGGCGCGTCCCCGGCCATCAGCGCAGCGCGGCCGCCGAGCGAGTGACCCACCAGGCAGGTCGGGAGCGTGTGGCCGTGCTGCTCGCGCAGCTCACGGAGTGCCCAGCGGACGTCCTCGACGGGCGTGTGCCCGGTGCCCCAGCCCCGCACCGAGTTCAGGAGGCGTACGACGGCCAGCCGGCCTCGCCCCGCCCGGGCGATGCGATGTGCGATCGGCACCATGCGCAGCACGGAGAGCTGGGTCGCACTGACCATGGTC
>JBDSXU010000316.1:0-3046 GCA_039926005.1 Marmoricola sp. | reverse complement strand
AGGTGTGCGTAGACGTCGTCGAGCGAGATTCCGGCGGCGAGCATCAGCACCTGCGCGTGGTAGAGCAGCTGGCTGATCTCCTCGGCCGCCCGCGCATGCCCCTCGAACTCGGCGGCCATCCAGGACTTGGCGGCCTCCTCGACCAGCTTCTTGCCGATCGCGTGCACCCCGGCGTCGAGCGCCTTCACCGTCCCGGATCCCTCCGGACGGGTCTCGGCCTTCTCGCTCAGCTCGGCCCAGAGCTCCTCGAACGTCTTCACGGGCTCAGCGTAGATCGTCGGAGCGACCGACCTGGCGCAAGGTCTGTGCGGTGAGAAGCGCAGCGGCCGTTGCCTCGTAGCCCTTGCTCTCGACACTGCCCTCGAGTCCGGCGCGGTCGAGCGCCTGTTGCTCGGTGTCGCAGGTGAGCAGGCCGAACCCGATCGGGACGCCGGTGTCGAGCGCCACCTGAGTGAGGCCGTCGGTGGCAGCCGAGCAGACGTAGTCGAAGTGTGGGGTGCCGCCACGGATGACCACACCGAGGGCGATGACGGCATCATGGCCCTGTTGGGCGAGGGCCTGCGCGACGACGGGGAGCTCGAAGGCGCCGGGCACGCGCACGACCTGCGACGAACCGACCCGGTGGCGCTCGATGGCTTCCTGGGCGCCGGCGATGAGTCCGTCCATCACCTTCTGGTGCCAGCTGGCGGCGACCACGGCGACCCTGAGGTCGCTGCAGTCGACCGGCTCGGCCTCCGGGCTGCCGTCGCCGCTCATGCGGGGTCCTCGCCCAAGTGGGAGAACAGCGAGCAGTTGCGTGAGGCGTTCATGGTCTGGCTCCGCTCTCGAGATCGCCGAACTGGTGACCCATCCGATCACGCTTGGTCATCAGATAGGCAATGTTGTGGTCGTTGGGCCGGGGCGTGAGCGCGACCCGCTCGGTGACCGGGACGCCGTACGACTCCAGGCTCGCGGTCTTGTCGGGGTTGTTCGTCAGGAGCCGCACCGAGGTGACCCCGAGATCCCGGAGGATCTGGGTGGCCGCGCCGTAGTGCCGCGCGTCGGCCGGCAGCCCGAGGTCGAGGTTGGTGTCGACTGTGTCCCGGCCCCCGTCCTGCAACTGGTAGGCCTGCAGCTTGGCGAGCAGTCCGATGCCCCGGCCCTCGTGGCCGCGCAGGTAGACGACGACGCCGCGACCCTCCTTGACGATGAGGTCCATCGCCTCCTCGAGCTGAGGTCCGCAGTCGCAGCGCTCAGAGCCGAAGACGTCCCCGGTGAGGCACTCGCTGTGCACGCGGGTCAGCACGGGTTCGTCGGTCCTCAGGTCCGCCGGGTCGCCGTACACCAGCGCGACGTGCTCGGAGCCGTCCACGGTGATCCGGTAGCCGAACGCGGTGAACTCGCCGTGGCTGGTCGGCAGCGTCGTCTCGGCCAGCCGCTGGACGTGTGACTCGTAGCGGCGGCGGTGGTGCACCATCTGCTCGATCGAGATCATCTTGAGGCGGTGCTCGTCGCAGAAGTCGCGCAGCTGTTGCCCGCGCTTCATCGTGCCGTCGTCGTTGACCACCTCGACGAGTACGCCCGCCTCGGTGAGTCCCGCCATCCGGGCGAGGTCGACCGCGGCCTCGGTGTGACCGCGCCGTACGAGGACGCCGCCATCGCGATAGCGCAACGGGAACACGTGCCCGGGCCGGGTGATCTCCCAGGGCTCGGTGGCGGAGTCGGCGAGCACCCGCGCGGTGTGGGCGCGGTCGGCGGCGGAGATGCCGGTGGAGACGCCGTCGCGGGCGTCGACCGAGATCGTGTACGCCGTCCGCAGCTTGTCCTTGTTGTGCGGTGTCATCAGCGGGATCTCGAGCCGGTCGAGCATGGTGGCGGGCATCGGCACGCAGATCACCCCGCTGGAGTGGCGAATCGTGAACGCCATCAGCTCGGGTGTCGCCTTGCTCGCCGCGAAGATGATGTCGCCCTCGTTCTCGCGATCCTCGTCGTCGACCACCACGACGGCCTGCCCCGCCGCGATGCAGGCGATGGCCTCGTCCACCGTGTCCAGGCGGATCGTGCCCTCTTCGGTCGGTTTGCTCTCGATCACTTCTTCACCATCTTCTCGACGTACTTCGCGATGACGTCAACCTCCAGGTTGACGACGTCGCCGGGTTGCTTGAAGCCCAGCGTCGTGCGGGCGAGGGTCTCGGGGATCAGGCTGACGGTGAACCAGTCGGGGCCGACCTCCACGATCGTGAGCGAGATGCCGTCCACGGTGATCGATCCCTTGTCGACCAGGTAGCGCTCGAGCTCGGCCGGCAGGGAGACCTCGACGAGCTCCCAGTGCTCGCTCGGCGTACGCCGCACCACGGTCCCGGTGCCGTCGACGTGGCCCTGCACGATGTGGCCACCCAACCTGGTGGCCGGCGTGACCGCTCGCTCGAGGTTGACCCGTGCGCCAGGAACGAGCGCGCCGAGCGAGGTCTTCGCCAGCGTCTCGTGCATCACGTCGGCGGTGAACGAGTCGTCGCCGCCGGTGGCCACCGTCAGGCAGCAGCCGTTCACCGAGATCGAGTCGCCAAGAACGGCGTCGCTCGTGACGAGCGGGCCATGCACGGTGAGCCGGATCGCGTCGCCCTGGTCCTCCAGGGAGGCGACCGTGCCGAGCTCCTCGACGATGCCGGTGAACATGTCAGTCCTGACCCTGCGGGGTCGCGCTGCGATCCCACAGATGTTGGGTTGGGAAGCCCGCCGGCTTCAAGATGATCCGCACGTTGGCCTCGGCCCCGGTGCCGACGGTCGTCACCTCGATGAGGTGAAGGCGCTCCGCGTCGGCGATGGTGTCGATGCCCAGGTCCGCCACGGCGTTCGGGCCGGCACCCAGCAGGGCGGGCGCGACGTAGGCGACGACCTCGTCGACCAGCCCGGCCTGCAGGAACGCAGCCGCCAACTGGGGCCCACCCTCCAGGAACACGTGCTGTCGGTCCCGGGCGTGCAGCTCGGCGAGCGCCTCGTGGGGGTCGCGGGTCTCCAGGCGCAGGGTTTCTGCCCGGTCGTTGAGCACCCGGCGGTCGGCGGGGAG
>JBDSXU010000315.1:0-5312 GCA_039926005.1 Marmoricola sp. | reverse complement strand
CGGACTAGACCGCACTTCCGCCACTTAGCGGGGTGTGCTGGCCGACCGGAGGTTCATCGCGGCGTCGACCAGGGCGAGGTGCGAGAACGCCTGCGGGAAGTTGCCGACCATCCGGTCGGCGGTCGCGTCGTACTCCTCGCTGAGTAGGCCAACGTCGTTGCAGAGTGCGACCAGCCGGTCCATCAGGGCGTTCGCGTCGTCGAGCCGTCCACCCAGGGCGTACGCCGAGACCAGCCAGAACGAGCATGCCAGGAACGGGTACTCGTCGCCGTCCAACCCGTCGACACCCGACCTGGCGCGGTAGCGCAGCAGCAGGCCGTCACGCATCAGGTCCTTCTCGACCGCCTCGATGGTGCCGAGCATCCTGGGATCGTGGCCGTCGATGAACCGCACCATCGGCAGCACCAGCAACGAGGCATCCACCTCGTCGGTGTCGTAGTGCTGGGTGAACGTGTTCCGCTCCGTGTCGAACCCGTGCTCCATGATCTCCTCGCGCACCGTGTCGCGAATGGCACGCCACTCGTCGACAGGACCGTGGAGACCGTGCTCCTCGACCCCCTCGATGGCCCGGTCGAAGGCGGCCCAGACCATCACCCGGCTGTGCGTGAACCGGCGCGTCGGTCCCCGGATCTCCCACAGCCCGTTGTCCGGCTTGCGCCAGTCGTCGGCGAGCTCGTTGACGAGGGTGCGCTGCAGGCTCCAGCTGTCTCGCGTCTCCTTGACCCCGTGGTTGCGCGCCATCGACAGTGCGCACATCACTTCGCCGAGGACATCGGTCTGACGCTGGCCGACGGCACCGTTGCCGACGCGGACCGGACGTGAGTCGGCATAGCCGGCGAGGTGGTCGAGCTCCCGCTCCGGGAGGTGACGGCCCCCGTCGATGGTGTACATCACCTGCATGTCCTCAGGGTCTCCGGCAATCGCGCGAAGCAGCCAGTCGCGCCAGTGGTGCGCGTAGTCGGCGCGGCCCGCAGCGAGGAACGACTCGAGCGTGAGCGCTGCGTCTCGCAGCCAGCAGTAGCGGTAGTCCCAGTTGCGCTCGCCCCCGAAGTCCTCCGGAAGCGAGGTGGTCGGCGCGGCGACGATGCCCCCCGTGTCGACGTGGGTGAGCCCGCGCAGGGTCACCAGGCTGCGGACGACCTGGCGGCGCCACGGCCCGGCATACTCGCAGGCGTCGGCCCAGCTCTGCTGCTCGTCCAGGGTGAAGGCCAACCGGGCGTCGATGTCGATCGCGTCGGGGATCCGGCGGTAGGAAGGCGTCCAGGTGAGGGTGAAGTCCAGCCGGTCACCCGCCGACACGTCGAAGGTCTCCTCGTGGTGCCCGTCGGCGGCCCGTGGCAGCCGCGGCCCGGTCAGGATCAGCTTGTCGGGACCCGCCGTGGCGATGATCGCCGGCTCGCCGTGGACCTGCTCGCGGTGCACCCAGGGGCGGATCCGGCCGTAGTCGAAGCGGACCACCCAGCTGTGCCGGATCGAGACGGTCCCGCGTACACCCTCCACGCGGCGTACGACGTCGGCCCGGCGGTCGCCCGTCGGCATCAGGTCGGTGACCCGGACCTCGCCCGAGTCCGTGCGGTAGGTCGTCTCCAGGACCGCCGTGTCGCCGACGTAGCGGCGTACGGCGCTGTGCTTGCCTGACGGTCCAAGCAACCAGTGGCCGTTCTCGTCGTTGCCGACGAGTCCGGCGAAGCACGCGGGGGAGTCGAACTGCGGGAGGCAGAGCCAGTCCATGGAGCCGTCGATGCCGATGAGAGCAGCCGTGTGGCCGTCCCCGATAGCGGCGTAGTCCTCGATCGGCAGCGGCATGGGGGCAGGCTAGCGCTAGCGTTCGCACCATGAGCCCGGTTGTCCCGGAGGGTGGCGCAGCGATTGCAGCGGCGCTCCACCACGCCCTACTGGAGCGTGGCGAGACGGTCGCGTGCGCCGAGTCGCTGACCGGGGGTGAGCTGGCTGCACTGCTCAGCGGCACCCCCGGAGCCTCCGCAACCTTCGTCGGAGGTGTGGTCAGCTATGCGACCGAGGTCAAGCGGGACCTGCTGGGTGTGACAGCCGGGCTGGTGGTCTCGGCCGACTGCGCCGCCGAGATGGCGCGGGGGGTGCAGACCCTGATGAGGGTGGACTGGACGTTGTCCACCACGGGCGTCGCAGGACCCGACCAGCAGGAGGGGCAGGCAGTCGGGACCGTCTTCGTCGGTGTGGCCGGACCCCGTGGGGTCAGCTACGCGCAGCTCTCGCTGGAAGGGGACCGCGCGGCGATCCGGAGCGCGGCCTGCACGGCGGCGCTCGACCTGCTCCTCTCGGAGGTCTCACGTGGATGAGCTGACAGCGATCGCCGACCGTCTCTACGCCGGGTCGGCGGAGCGCTTCACCGACGCACGCAACGCCGCGGCCCGCGAGTGCGGCGACAAGGCGTTGGCCGCCCAGGTCAAGAAGCTGAAGAAGCCGTCGGTCGCCGCGTGGTCCATCAACCTGCTGGTCCGCAGGGAGAGCGGCCAGATCGACTCGGTGCTGCAGCTCGCGGAGTCGTTGCGGGCGGCGGCGGAGGCGCTCGACGGTGACGAGCTGCGGGCCCTGACCCGTCAGCGCCGTCAGCTGACCACAGCGCTGGCATCGACCGCCCGCTCGCTGGCCAGGGAGTCAGGGGTCCGGCTGACCGGACCGGTCGTGGAGCAGGTGGAGGGAATGCTCAACGCGGCGATGCTCGACCCGGTGGCGGCCCGGGTGGTGCGCACCGGCCGGGTGATCACGGCGTTCACCTCGACAGGTCTCTCCGAGCTCGACGCCACGGCGGTCGTCGCGCTCCCGGACGTCCTCGACGTGCAGGCCGTTCCGGTCGAGGGGCCGGGGGAGGGTTCGGCCGAGGAGCCAACACCGGTCGGGCTGCACGCCGTACCCGATGACGGGGCCAGGCTCGCCGGTGCCGAGGACGCCTTGGCGGAGGCCAAGGGGCAGGTCAGGGAGGCCGAGCAGGGGCTTGCCGAGGTCGAGAGCTCGATCGAGGCACTCAACGCCCGGCGGCTCCAGCTGCAAGGCGAGGCCGACGAGCTCCGGCGCCGACTGGCGGCCATCGAGAACGACGTCGACCTGGTGGACGACCAGCTCGAGGAGGCCGAGGAGACCTGCGAAGATGCCCGGGTCGTGCTGGAGGAGGCCCACAGGGCCCAGTCCGAGGCAGAGAAGGTCCTTACCCGGCTGCGCGAGCACGGCTGAGCGGCCACGGCGAGGCCGGGCCTCGCGAGGGTTGCTACTCGGCCCACTCCTTCGCGCGCTCGACTCCCTTGCGCCACAGCGCGTAGGACGCCTGCGTGCGTTCCTTGACCTTTTCCGACTCGTCCGGGCTGAACTCCCGGTCGAGCTTCCAGGTCTCGCGGAGGTCCTCGGGGGAGTCCCACACCCCGGTCCCGAGGCCAGCCATGAATGCGGCGCCCAGCGCGGTGGTCTCGACGATCTCCGGTCGCTGCACAGGTACGCCGAGCAGGTCGGCCTGGAGTTGGCAGAGCAGGTCGTTGGCCGACGCGCCACCGTCGACCATCAGCGAGGTCAGCCTGGTCGGCATCGTGTCGGTGACGTCGCGGACCTCGTAGGTGATCGCCTCGAGGGTCGCCCGGACGATGTGCGCGCGCGTCGTACCCCGGGTGATGCCCAGGATCGTGCCGCGCGCGTGCGGGTCCCAGTGGGGAGCGCCCAGACCTGTCAGCGCGGGCACGAAGACCACGCCGTCGGTGCTGCCGACGGTGGAGGCGATGGCCGCGGTCTCGGCGGCCGAGCCGACGATCTGCAGGCCGTCGCGCAGCCATTGCACCGCCGCACCCGTCACGAAGATCGCACCCTCGAGGGCGTAGGTGTTCTCGCCGTCCGGCGAGCGCCACGCCGCGGTCGAGAGCAGGCCCGCGTCCGAGCGCACCACCTCGGTGCCGGTGTTGGTGAGAATGAACGATCCCGTGCCGAACGTGCACTTGGAGTCGCCCACGTCGAAGCAGGTCTGGCCGAACAGCGCCGACTGCTGGTCCCCGGCGATACCGGCGATCGGGAGGTCCAGGTCGAGGAAGCTCCGCGGGTCGGTGCGCGCGAGCTCACCCCAGTTGGGCACCACCTCGGGGAGCGCGTCCATCGGGACGCCGAACAGCGCACACAGCTCCTCGGACCAGGCGCCCTTCTCCAGGTCGAAGAGGAGCGTGCGACACGCGTTGGAGACGTCGGTGATGTGCCAGGTGCCGCGCGACATCCGCGCGATCAGGTAGGAGTCGACGGTGCCGATCGCATAGCGACCCTTTCCCACGAGCGCCCACGTGTTCGGCTCGTTCTCGGCCAGCCACATCAGCTTGGTCCCGGAGAAGTAGGGGTCCAGGCGCAGGCCGGTCAGCTCGGTGACACGCTCCTCGTGTCCGTCATCTCGCATCCGCCGGCAGATGTCGGCGGTGCGCCGGTCCTGCCAGACGATGGCGCGACGCGGTGACCCGAGCGTCTCGCGGTCCCAGAGGAGGACCGTCTCGCGCTGGTTGGTGATGCCGATGCCCGCGAGATCCTCGGGCTTCCCGTCCCACTCGTCGAGGCAGTCGCGGGTGGCCTCCAGCGTGGCCTGCCAGATCTCCTCCGGGGCGTGCTCGACCCATCCAGGCTTCGGAAAGTGCTGCCGGAACTCCTGATAGCCCCGGGCGGCGATGAGCCCGTCGGGGGTCACCACGAGTGCGGTCACGCCCGTCGTACCTGCGTCGATGGCGAGGATGCTCATGGCTGATGACCCTAGCCACCCTGCTCGCAGGAGTGGACGGAGTGGACCACTTCGCGGTTGAGTATGAACGATCAAATATTCAACTGAGGAGACAACATGCGCGTCGGAGTGCTCACTGGCGGTGGCGACTGCCCCGGACTCAATGCCGTCATCCGGGCCGTGGTCCGCAAGGGAGTCAAGGAGTACGGCTTCGACTTCGTCGGCTTCCTCGACGGGTGGCGTGGGCCGCTGGAGAACGCGACCACCCCGCTGGGGATCGCGCAGGTGCGCGGCATCCTGCCGCGCGGAGGCACGATCCTGAAGTCGTCGCGCACCAACCCGTTCAAGATCGAGAACGGCGTCGAGAAGATTAAGGCGAACCTCGCTGCCAACGGTGTCGAGGCCCTCATTGCGATCGGGGGCGAGGACACGCTCGGCGTGGCGACCAAGCTCGCCGACCTCGGCGTCAACGTGGTCGGTGTCCCCAAGACCATCGACAACGACCTGTCCGGCACCGACTTCACCTTCGGGTTCGACACCGCCGTGAACATCGCGATGGAGGCCATCGACCGCCTGCACACGACCGCCGAGTCACACCAGC
>JBDSXU010000314.1:0-9995 GCA_039926005.1 Marmoricola sp. | reverse complement strand
GCGGAGTCGGTGACCTCGACCTCGAAGCCGTCGAAGAACTCCGTGACGAACACCAGCGCCTCGGCCTCGGAGGTGTCCGGGGCGAAGCGGTAGTTGACCGTGACCACGCACTCGTCGGGGAGCACGTTGGTGGCGACACCGCCGCTGATCAGTACGGCGTTGAGGCCCTCGTGGTACTCCAGCCCGTCGATGACCGGCTTTCGTGCGTCGTACTCCCCCAGGCGCCGGAGGATCTCGCCCGCCTTGTGGATCGCGTTGACGCCCCGCCAGGCGCGGGCCGAGTGGGCTCGCTCACCGCGTGTGGTGACCTCGACACGGAGCGTGCCCTGGCAACCGGCCTCAACGACGGCGTCGCTCGGCTCCATCAGGATCGCGAAGTCGGCCGCGACCAGATCGGGGCGCTGCTTGGCGAGGATGCCGAGACCGTTGTAGACGTCGTCGATCTCCTCCGCCTCGTAGAACACGTAGGTCACGTCGCGGTTGGGCGCGGGGAGTGTCTGCGCCAACCGCAACGCCACCGCCACCCCACCCTTCATGTCACAGGTGCCGAGGCCGTGCAGTCGTTCGCCGTCGTTGCGCACCGGGAGATTGTGGTTGAGCGGCACCGTGTCGAGGTGCCCGGCGATGACCACGCGCTCGCCAAGACCGAGGTTCGTCCGGGCCACCAGCGAGTGCCCGATGCGCGTCACCTCGAGGTGCTCGATGGTGTTCAGGGCCTGCTCGACGGCGTCGGCCAGCACCTTCTCGTTCTGACTCACCGACTCGATGTTGACCACGTCCTCGGTGAGGGCGACTACGTCGGAGTTGAGGTCCAAAGACATGCCCGCCATCTTGTCACCCGGGTCTTCGGACGGGCCGAACCGGCTCTTTCCGTGGCTGGTCCAGCGGCGGCCAGAGCGAGTGTTCAGTCGGACCCACTCCGGCGAGCCGCCCCCACGTAGCCGGGCATGCGAATGTCGCGCCTGAGGCCACTGAACGCTCCGGTGGCCCCGCGAGCAACATTCGCATGTTCGGCGGGGCGAGAGCGGGGCGAGAGCGGGGCGAGAGCGGGGCTAGGGAGGGGACATCGGGCGGTCGTGGGATGGCGGCGATCCTCAGAGCCCTGGCGTGTTCAGGCTCGTCCTTATGTGGATCTCGGCGGAGAGCGTGGCGCCGTCGAGTAGCTCAAGGTCGTCGCCGGACCAGAACGTGCCGGGGTCGTAGTAGTTGGTGGGGAGATCGGGGGGAAGCAGGTTCATGGCGGCATACGTCGCCGCGACCACCTCCGCGCAGTACGTCACCTCGACACCGGCTGCGCGCCGCGCGCGGCCACGTGCCCAGCGTCCGACCAGAGCTGCCGTCGCGGGAAAGGGGGTGCCGTCGAGACCGGCGATCGTGGTGAGCAGCGATGCCTCGCGCTCCGTCGAGATGTCGGCGGTGAGCTGACGCATCCACGCGCGCTGCCCGTAGCGGCCCGACCACTGCACGACGGCCTCACGCAGGTCGTGGAGCTGGACGCCGCGGTGATGGGTGCCGGTCCAGACGTCGAGCAACCCCTTGCCGAGCTCTGCGTGCCACATCAGTGGCGGCAGGTCGTCGAGCACCACGGCCATCCCCACGTGGTTGACAGGGGCGTTGGTGAGAGCCCGGATGGCCCTGTCCGCGGCGGAGTCGCCGCGAAAGAGCCATAGGTCGCCAGTGCGGGTGATGTCGACCGCCTGGTCCAGGCGGATCGTGCTATCGCCGCTCACCGTGGGATTCTCTCCTCGTGAAGATCTGGAAGGTACTCGGACTCGCCGGTCTCGCCGGCGTGGCCGCCACAGGAGTCATCATCGCCCGCGACCAGCGCAAGCGGTCCGACCTCACGCCCGAGGAGATCAAGGACCGACTGCACCAACGGCTCGGGCAGGGCGCCGAGAGCTGGACACCCCCGAGCGTCAGCGACGGGCAGCAGCCAGACGTCCCTTGAGCAGGGCCTTGGCCGGATGGGCCTGGTCACCCATGACGGCCAGGCAGACCTCCATCACGTCGGTGTCGTATGGCGCGAGTGCGGTGTAGCGGGCCACCGCCTGCGGCTGCGGGTCCGCGAGCAGCGCCTCTCGCAGGGCGACCGCCACGTAGTCGGCGAGCTCGACGAGGGCCGGGGACTCGGTCCCCGGCATCAGGTCTCCGCCGTACGCCGCCACGGCAGCGCGCACCTGACCACCGCGGAGCAGCCGGAGCACTTCGTTGACGTCGATCTGCACCGGCATCGTCAGTCGGTAGGGACGGGAGGCGAGCTGGCCCTGGAGGGCGCTTCGGAGGTGGGAGACCTCGGCCTTCAGAGTGGAGAAGGTGATGGCCTGGTCGCCGTACAGCAGCGCGTGCAGCTGCTCGAGCGAGAGGCCCGCCGGGTGGAGCGCGAGCAGCGCCAGGATCTCGGTCTGCCGGCGGTTCAGGAGCAGCCGGCCGCCGTCGAGGTGCGCCTCCGCGGCGCCGAGGAGGGTGAGGTCCAGACCGGGGATCGGCGTCCGGACCTCCTGCCCGTTGAGCGTCGGGTGCTGCTGCGAGGCGGGCATCGCCGTCTCGATCAGCCGAGCCATCACGCGGGCGGTGGCAAGCCCGATCGGGTGGGTCTTGTCCCACGTGGTCGACAGGTCGATCACCCCGAGCTGCTCGCCGCTGATCGGGTCGTGCACGGGTGCGGCCCAACAGACCCAGTTGTGCACGATGGGCGCGTAGTGCTCGGCGCTGAAAACCATCGACGGTGCGTCGTGGCGCGTCGCAAGGTCCAGCGCGTTGGTGCCGACGCTGGTGTCGTCCCACCGCCCGCCCGGGACGAAGTTGACGGTCTCGGCCTTGCGACGCATCACCCGGCCCCCGTAGGTCCACAGGATGCGGGTCTCCGCGTCCGTGACGGCGACGACCAGGTCGCCGTCCTCCGCCGTACGCCGCAGCTCGGACTCCACCCGCTCGACCGCGACCTGCAGCGGTGAACCCTCCCAGATCGCGGCGGTGTCGGACTCGTCGGCCATCGGGGCCTCGGCCACGTCGATGCCGACGGCCGGCGCCGAACGCTCCCACGACCTCAGGATCTCCGGCCGGACCATCCCCGCGGCCCCGTCACCGTGCTCGATGAAGTTGGTCCACGCGCGCACAGCCTCGACCCGGCGCGTGTGCAGCTCGTTGATCGGACCGGCCATCCAGGCTCCCCAGTGTCAGTGCCGCCACGTTAGCCCTCGACTCCAGCGCGCAACAGGGACGCGTCCGGGGGCAGCTCAGCGGCGCAACCGGCGCGTCTGAAGGAAGCGCACGATGCGTTCCAACGACAATGGCCGCTGCAGCCCAAAGGCATGCTGTTCACCGGGATGGGTCTCGCCGAGGGCGTTAACTCGTGGCCCGCGGCTCTCCGCGATAGCTGCCGAAGGACCACTGGTTGCCCTCCGGGTCGCGCAGGCCGAACTCCCAGCCGCCGTAGCCGGGTTCGTTCAGGGCACGGACGATCTCGGCCCCGGCCCGCACCGCACGCTCATGCACGGCAACCGGGTCGGCGGCGACGACGTAGAACCCCGCTCCGCCCGGCGGGAGGCTCCAGCCCTCCGGCTTGTGGCTGCCGAACATGACGCCACCTCCCTCGGGCCAGTCCAGCTGTGCGTGGTCGATCACGTCGCCCTCGCCGTAGACCGCAGTGGCCTCGAAGCCGATCGCGGTCAGGAACTCGATCATCGCCTTGGCGTCCCGGGCCTGGAAGGTTCCCCACACCGTGGGGGGAGGAGCCTGGCCCTCGCCTGCGTGCTCAGTGATGGTGCTCTGCTCTGTCATGCCCTCAGTCTGGCCGGTTGCGGTGCCCGCCGTCTTGGATGTTTCGGCGCTCCTCGGCAAGCCACTGCGTCGGGGTGCAGCCGGCCATCTGGCGGAACTCTCGGGTGAGGTGGGCCTGGTCGGCATAGCCGGTCGCGGCAGCGATCTCCGCGAGGCCGTCGGACCCGCCGGCGAGGCGCGCGATCACGCCGTCGAAGCGGAACGCTCGGGAAAGCTGTTTGGGCGAGATCCCGATCTCGGCCACCATCAGGCTCCGCAGCTGCCGCGGGCTCAGGGCCACCGCGCGGGCGAGGTCCTCCACCCGGCATCGTCCGTCGCTGTCCTGGAGCACCCGCCACGCCCAGACCAGCTCGGGTCGCACCGAGCTCCGCGGCGCCTGGTCGACCCGGTCCCTGATCCACTGCTGTACGACGTCGAGCCGGTCCTCCCCAAGACTTCGAGAACCCACCCGCTCGTGCAGCTCCAGGGCGGCGCGGCCGAGCACCTCGTGGCCGTGATTCCCTGGACCGAGCAGCTCCGCGGACCGGCAGCCCAACAGCGCCCGAGCGGCGAGTGGGTGGACGGCGAGCTGGACCCCGCTCTGGGCCTGCGGTTGCTCGACACGCGCGGCCACCGGGTGCAGGCCGGCCACGCAGACGTCGTAGGACGTTGCACGGTCGGGGTCGAACCGGTCCCCGTCCTCGACCGTCCCGGACACCCGGACCGGGCCGTCGACGGAGACGATGAAGGTGATCCACGGCGACGGCAGCCCCCGATGATCGCCCTCGGGCATCCCGCTGGACTCGTAGGCGCAGGCCGACACGATCCCGCCGGGCAGGAGGTCGTCCCGGTGCCGGTAGCGAGCGGCGCCGGGCACGGGTCACTCCTGCGCTGGGGTGAGGCCGCCGGGCGTCGCGTGCGCGTGGATCCGGCCCTCGGTGCTCTTCAGCCGGTCACCGGTGCCGCCCCAGCGCCCGGCGACGATCTCCGCCGCGATGCTCACGGCCGTCTCCTCCGGTGTGCGCGCGCCGAGGTCGAGCCCGATCGGGCTGGAGAGTCGGCCGAGCTCCTCCTCGGTCAGTCCGGCCTCGCGCAGCCGGCCGAGGCGGTCCTCGTGGGTGCGCCGGGATCCCATCGCGCCGATGTAGGCGACCTCGGGCAGCCGCAGGGCCACCTCGAGGAGGGGTACGTCGAACTTCGGGTCGTGGGTCAGCACACAGATCACCGTACGACTGTCGACCCGGCCGGCGTCACTCTCGGCCTCGAGATACTTGTGCGGCCAGCTGACGACCACCTCGTCGGCCTGTGGGAACCGGCTGTTGGTGGCGAACACGGGTCGCGCGTCGCAGACGGTGACGTCGTAGCCGAGGAAGTCGCCCATCCTCGCGACAGCGGCCGCGAAGTCGATCGCGCCGAACACGAGCATCCGCGGGGCCGGCGCGAACGCCCAGACGAACACGCGCATGCCCTCGCCGCGCCGCTCACCGTCGGGTCCGTAGGTCAGCGTCACGTCGTGGCCGCTCGCGAGGACGCCGAGGGCGTCGTCGTACACCGCGTCGTCCGCACGATCACTGCCGACCGAGCCGGATAGTCCGAGACGTTCCGGTCGCGAAGCAACCTTCGTAGCGACGGTTGCGTCTCGGACTATCGGGTCCTCCGGGCGTACGACGACCCGCCGCCCGACCCACGCCGGGTCCGGGTGCTCGATAACGGTGGCCAACGCCACCGGGCGGCCGGCCTCGATGTCGGCTGCGATCTCGCCCAGCTCGGGGAAGGTCTCCCGGTTCACCTTCTCGACGTACACGTCCAGGATCCCACCGCAGGTCAGCCCGACCGCGAACGCGTCGTCGTCCGAGACGCCGTAGCGCTCCAGTACGGGGGCGCCCGACACCATCACGGACTGGCTCAGCTCGTAGACGGCGCCCTCGACGCAACCACCGGACACGGAACCGACCGCCGAGCCGTCCGGCCCGACCAGCATCGAGGCACCCGGCGGACGCGGGGCCGAGCGGAACGTTGCGACGACCGTGCCGACGCCCACGGTCTCGCCGGAGGCCCACCAGCTCATCAACTCCTCGAGGACCTCACGCACGGCCCACCACCTCCAGGACTTCGGCGAAGGCCCTCAGCGAGTGCCCGGCGATGAAGTCGTCACAGTGAGGCAGGGCGGCCCTGATGCCTTGCTGCACGGGTTCGTACCCCTCTTTCCCACGGTGCGGGTTGACCCACACCACACGGTGGGCGAGCCGTTGCAACCGCTGCATCTGCTCACCCAGCTCGGAGGCGTCGCCGCGCTCCCAGCCGTCGCTGAAGACGACAACGACTGCCCCTCGAGCCATTCCACGCGCACCCCAGCGGCTCAGGAACGCCCCCAGGGTCTCGCCCAGCCGGGTGCCACCGGACCAGTCCGGGACCGCCTCGCCCGCCCGCACCAGCGCCCGCTCCGGGTCCGCCGTGCGCAGGGGAAGGGTGATGCGGGTCAGCCGAGTGCCGAGGGTGAACGTCTCGACCTTCGAGCTCGAGGTCGTGGCGCTCGTGGAGATCAGGTGGGCCAGCCGCAGGATCGCATCGACGTAGGGGCGCATCGACGCGGAGACATCCACGAGCAGCACCACCCGCCGGGCCGTCGTACCCCGGCGTCGGTGCTCGACCCGACCTGGCTCACCCATCGCTCGCAGCGTGGCGCGCAGGGTGCGGTGCATGTCGATCTCGCCCCGGCGCCAGGGTGTACGCCGACCCGCCCGTCGGCGTGGCAACCGGGGGTGCAGCGCGCGGATCATCGCGTCCAGCAGGGCCTTCTCGTCGGGCTTCAGGTGGGCCACGTCGCGGTGCCGCAGCACCTCGACGTCGCTCGCGGCAGCCTGGACGATCTCGGGGTCCACCGCGCCACCCTGCTCGCCGGACTCCCCCATCGGCAGCGGCGGGCTGATCTCCCGAGGCTTCTCCCGCGCAACGGTCCGCGGCAGCTGCTCGCGGGCACCGAACCACGCCTCGAAGACGTGGCCGTAGCGGACCAGGTCGTCCGGGCTCGCGCACAGGGTCGCGCGGCCAGCGCGGTAGGTCGCGTGCGGATCGTCGGCCCCGACCAGGGACGCCGCCTCCAGGAAGCTGGTGGCACGGTCGTGGGTGATGGGCAGGCCGGCCGCCCGGAGCGCGCGTGCGAAGCCGAGCAGGATCTCGTCGGCCTCGTGCGTCGACGGCACCGTCAGCCCGCCAGCATGCGGTCGAGCGCCTGCTTCACGCGATCGGTGTCCTCGCGGTACTTCACGACCGCGCCCAGCGTGCGCGACGCCGTCTCCAGGTCGAGCTCCTCGACCCCGAGCCGGTGCAGCGCGCGCGCCCAGTCCAGGGTCTCCGCGACCCCCGGCGGCTTGAGCAGCCGCTGGTCGCGAAGCTGTTGCACGACACCCGCAACCTGCTCGGCCAGACGCTGGCTGACCTCGGGCGCCCGGCTGCGGACGATGGCGATCTCGCGCTCCAGGCCGGGGTGGTCGATCCAGTGGTAGAGGCAACGTCGCTTGAGCGCGTCATGCAGCTCGCGCGTCCGGTTCGAGGTGAGTACGACGGTCGGGGGCGTGGCCGCGGTGACCGTGCCGAGCTCGGGGATGCTCACCGACCAACTCGAGAGCACCTCGAGCAGGAAGGCCTCGAACTCGTCGTCCGCGCGGTCCACCTCGTCGATGAGCAGCACGGCAGGCGCCTCCCGCAGCGCCTGGAGCACCGGCCGGGCCAACAGGAACCGCTCGTCGAACAGCGACTTCTCGGCCTCGCTGGCGTCCAGCTCTCCGGCCTTGGTGGCCGCCTCGAGCGTGCGGAGGTGCAGGATCTGACGCGGGAAGTCCCAGTCATAGAGCGCCTGGGTCGCGTCGATGCCCTCATAACACTGGAGCCTGATCAGCGGCACGTCGGCCAGCTCGGCCAGCGCCTCCGCGAGCGCGGTCTTGCCGGTGCCGGGCTCGCCCTCCAGGAGGAGAGGGCGCTGCATGCCGTGCGCGAGGTAGACCACGGTCGCCAGGTCATCCTCGGCGAGGTAGCCCGTGCCCTCGAGGGCAGCGCGGATCGAGTCCGGAGAAGTGAGCTCCATCTGGGCAGGCTACTCAGCCGCGGGTTGGCCCCGGGTTGGCCCGGTTTGGGGGGCGTCCACGTCGCGACCGGTGGCCAGGTCACCGCACTCGACCAGCTCGACCTCGCGGCCGCCCAGATAGCTCCGCGCTCCCTTGTCGCCGCTCGCCGAGTCGATGACGCCGCCCCAGTGGTCGCGCCCGATCAGGACGGGGTGGCCCGGTGTTCCGTCGTACGCTGCGCGCGCGAGGGTGGCCTGCTCGACCGGCCGGCCGAGCAGTCGCCGTACGACCTCGGCACCCACGTCGGGCAGGTCCACCAGGGTCACGAGCACGGCGGTCCCTTCCGCGGATGCGAGCGCCGTCAGCCCGGCCCGCAGGGAAGCACCCATCCCGTCGTCCCAGTCCGCGGCAACCACCACCTCGACGTCCTGGTCCGCGAGCAGCCGCCCCGCGTCGTCGGCGGCCGCACCGAGAACCACCATGACCCGGTCGCAGCCGCCCTCACGAAGGCCAACGACCGCGTCCACCAGCCAGGTGCCGACGAGTGCCTTGGGCCTGCCCATCCGGCGCCCGGCGCCCGCGGCCAGCAGCAACCCGATGGTGGTCATGAGCCCATCCTGCCCCCGCGGGCGGAGTGGTCAGCTGACCGGAGCCTCCCAGTCGATCCGGTGCCCTGACATCCACGCCGTGCTCCTCTCTGTGACGAGATGGCGGAAGACGAGCCTGAGCGCCACCTCCTGGAACCGTCGTCCGACCCTGCCTGGGATCTTGGAGCTGCTGCTGCGTGCTCCAGCCGCGACGATCTTCTGCACCCGCGGACGACGCACCTGCTCGTACGCCGCGAGCGCGGCGGTGACATCGGGGTTGTCCCGCAATGCCTTGGCCAGCACGACGCCGTCCTCCAGGGCCATCGAGGCGCCCTGCCCCGAGCTCGGGGCCGGTGCATGGGCGGCGTCGCCGATCACGACCATCGCGTCGCGTGACCAGGTCGGCACCATCGGCAGGTCGTAGGTGTTGTCCCCCGCGAGCTCGAGGACTCCGTCAGCCACCAGGTCCCCCGCCGGGCCCGCGTCGTCTCGCACGAGCCCCAACAGCCAGTGCTGCCACTTCTCGGGGCTGGTCGCCCTCCGCTCCTCCCTGCTGATCTCGGATCGGGGCACGTTGAGGAACCAGACCACGTCACCGTCCGGGGTCGGGTGCGCGCCGAAGAACGCCGCGCTGCCGAAGACGAAGTGCCAGGCCTCCGGCGCGAGCTCCCGCGCCAGCGACGTACCCCGGGTGATCCCCCCGAAGTTGGTGAGCCCGACGTAGCGGCCCGCCGGTGCGTGCGGGTCGATCCTCCGGCGTACGTGTGAGTGCACCCCGTCGGCGCCCACCAGCACGTCACCGGCCACTATGGTGCCGTCCTCGAGCACGGCCGAGACGCCGCCGGCTCCACCGCTCACCGAGGCGACCCGTGCGCCGCGGCGTACGTCGACCCCACGGCGCTGCGCCTCATCGGCCAGCAGCACAGCCAGCCGCGAGCGCTTCAGGGTCAAGCCGGTGGCGCCGTCGCGAAGTGGTGCTCCGAGCGGGATCTCACCCAGGAGCCGACCGGTCGCGCCGTACATCCGGTTCAGGCGAGAGCCGAACCCCACCTCCTCGGCCAGGTCGCGCGCCCCGATGGTGGCCAAGGCATCGAGACCGTTGGGGCTCAGTGTGAGGTAGGACCCGGCCTCGGGATCGGCCACAGGTCGTCGCTCGAGGAGCACCGACTCGATGCCGGCGCGGGCCAGAGCCAGGCCGAGCGCAGGTCCCGCCACGCCGCCTCCCACGATGACTGCCCTCATGGCGCTATCCTTTCTTACGACAATCGAATGTTTCGATTTTCGAAAGGATAGGGGTGTGGCCAGATCACGTCAAGTGGCGGTGGACGGCGTCGGCGATGCCATGCAGCGCTACCAGCGCAGCGTGCAGGCATTCGACGACGCGGTCGGGCGACACCTCGACCTGGGACCGACCGACCTGCGCTGTCTCGACTGGCTCGTCGACGGGCCGAAGACGGCGGGCCAGCTCAGTGCCGCCACCGGACTCCGACCGGCCGCCACGACGGCGTTGATCGACCGGCTCGAGAAGAAGGGCTGGGTGGAACGCTTCCGGTCCGAGCTCGACCGGAGGCAGGTGCTCGTGCAG
>JBDSXU010000313.1:0-4767 GCA_039926005.1 Marmoricola sp. | reverse complement strand
TCGCCCCATCGCGCGTCTCGCGACTTCCACTGGAGTACTCCGGCTCTGTGCGCATCATGTTTCAGAGAATTTGGGTCAGGGGCTTGTGGAGTGATGGCCGAGACCTGTAGACCTGTCCGACAAGTAGACAAGCAGACCGCGGATCTACTGGCTTCGGCACTTTGCTGAGCCGATTCATTCGCACGGCCGGTGAGGAGCCCCGCCATGACTCAAGTCGAGACTGTTAGCTCGTTGCATGCCGAGCAGGTCGGTTACAAACAGACCCTAGGGCGTCGCCAGGTCCAGATGATCGCCCTCGGAGGCGCGATCGGCACGGGTCTGTTCCTCGGGTCGGCGTCGCGGCTGCACAGTACCGGGCCTGCGCTGCTGGTCAGCTATGCCGTCGTTGGCGTGATCGCCTACTTCCTGATGCGGTCACTCGGCGAGCTGGTCCTGCACCGACCGACGTCAGGCGCATTCGTGTCGTACATGCGGGAGTTCTTCGGGTAGGCGGGAGCCTACGTCACCGGCTGGATGTACTGGCTCAACTGGGCACTCACCGGCATCGCCGAGCTGAGCGCGGTCGGGCTCTACATCCAGTACTGGTTCCCCACAGTGCCGACCTGGGTGTCCGTGCTCGTCGCGTTGGCCGTCGTACTCGTCGTGAACCTGCTCTCGGCCAGGGCCTTCGGGGAGTTCGAGTTCTGGGCGTCGGTCCTGAAGGTGACGGCGATCGTCGTGTTCCTTCTCGTGGGAACGTTCGTGGTGGTCTTCGGGGTGGACATCGCCGGCCACAGCGCGGGCTTCAGCAACCTGTGGAACAACCCGGGCGGCTTCTGGCCGAGTGCGGGCGACTACGCCTGGTACGGCCCGATCCTGGTGATGTCCGGCGTGGTGTTCGCCTACGCCAGCATCGAGATGGTGGGCGTCGCCGCCGGGGAGATGAAGGACCCCGACCGAGAGGTGCCGAAAGCGGTGAACGCGGTGATCTTCCGGATCGCGGTGTTCTACTGCGGTTCGATCCTGCTGCTCGTTTCGATGCTGCCCACCACGGAGTACACCGCCGGCACGAGCCCGTTCGTGACGGTCTTCGAGCGGCTCGGTCTGAGCTGGATGGGCACCGCGATCCAGGCGGTGCTGATCGTCGCGGCGATGTCGAGCCTCAACTCCGGCCTGTACGCGACCGGGCGGGTGCTGCGGAGCCTCGGTATGTCGAAGCAGGCGCCGGCCTTCACGCTCAAGATGAGCAACCAGGGCGTGCCGTGGGCCGGCATCGTGATGACGTCGGTCGTCTACGTCTTCGGCGCGCTGCTCAACGCGCTGGCCCCGGACGCCTTCGAGATCGCGCTCGAGGCCGCCGCGATCGGCGTGGTCTTCACATGGGCGACCATCTTCGTGTGCCAGATCCGATTGCGGCAGCTCTCCGACCGTGGCGTGATCCCGCCGAGCGCATTCAAGGCGCCGGGTTCGCCGTGGACCAGCATCGCCGGCCTGGTGTTCCTGGGTCTGGTGGTCATCGGGCTGGCAGTGTCGGGCTGGCAGAGCTCGCCGTACTTCTGGCACAAGACCTCCTTCCTGGTGGTCGCTCTCGGCATCCCGGTGATCGCCGTGGCGCTCTGGATCGGCTGGATCTTCGCCAAACCCAAGGTGATGGCCAGCACTGGCGGCCGGATCCAGTCGCTGTGGACCAACGACGGACCGAGGTACGGCGCTGCGCCGCCGACCGATCGCGGCGTGGTGCTCGACGAGGATCCGGTCTGATGAGGACGGAGATGGCCATGTGGAAGACACTCACCCTGACGGTGATCGCTCTCACGACGCTCGCTGCCTGCGGCGCCGACGCGACCGGTCCGACCACGGAACCGACCGTCGTGGAAGGCGCGCACAAGGGCGGCAGCCTGACGATCGGCGTCCCGTTCGACAACCCGGGCCTGGGTCGCTATCGGGACGGGAAGCACTCCGGCTTCGACGTCGATACGGCAACCTACGTCGCCAAGGCGCTCGGTGTTGCGGACGAGGACATCACCTGGGTCGAAGCTCGGCCGCAGGATCGCGAGGACGTGCTCACCAGTGGCAAGGCGGACCTGGTGTTCTCCACGTATTCCATCACCGACGAGCGCAAGAAGGTCGTCGACTTCGCGGGGCCGTACTTCACCGCCCACCAGGATCTCCTGGTCCGGCGCAATGAAACCGAGGTGACCGGCCCGGAAACCCTCAATGGTCGGGTGCTCTGCTCGGTGAAGGGCACCACCTCGTCGGCATACGTCACGAAGCGCTACAAGGGACGCATCGACCTCAAGGAGTACGACGAGTACTCCGACTGCGTGGAGGCACTCCTTGACTCCAAGGTCGACGCTGTCACGACCGACGACGTGATCCTGGCCGGGTTCGCGGCCGACAAGCGCTACCGCGGCAAGCTCAAGGTGCTCGGCGACGGCTTCACCGACGAGGATTACGGCGTGGGGATCCCGAAGGGCGACACCGAGCGGGTGAAGCAGGTCAACGCCGCGCTGCGGCAGTACGTTGAGGACGGCTCGTGGAAGAAGGCGTTGGAGGCGACGGTCGGGCCGTCGGGCTATGACATCCCCGAGCCGCCGAGTGTCGGTGAGGAGTGATCCTGGGCTGGTGGGCACCGACGGGCTGATCGACACGCTGATCGGTGCGACCTCGGTCGAGCAACTCCAGGCGGGTGCTCGGCAGGCGCGCGCGAGACTTCCACACCTGCTGGCCATGGGAGCTGCCCCGGCGACAGTGATCACGTGGCATACCGACCTCGTGGACAACGTCGTGCGACGCGCACTGCAGCTGGTCTTCGCCCAGCACCCCTCCCTGTCGCTGGACCTCTTCACCTGGCTCTCGCTCGGCAGCAACGGCCGCCGGGAGACGGTGCCGAGCTCTGATCTGGATGCGGCGGTGGCGTTCGACGACCGGGTGTCGACGGTGGAGGTGGCGCAGTACCGCATCGTGTTCGGCGAAGTCATCGCCCTGCTCGCGGACGCCGGGCTGCGCGCCGACACGAACGGCGTGAACCCGAGCAGCTCGGTCTTCGCGCGCACCAACGGTCGGTGGCGCTCGGCGGGTCAGCAGTGGCTCGTGGCCCCACTGGAGCACAACGCTGCGATGATGACCTCGCTGCTCGTCGACGCTCGACCGATCCACGGCGACCCGGGGCTGCCGGCGGTGACCCGGGTCTTCGGCGACCTGCGGGCGCACCCGGCAACCATGCGGTTGCTGCTCGAGGAGTCACTCTCGAAGCGGGCCCGAACCCGCACTGTGCGCAACCTGCTGCACCTCGACGACTCGTTCGACGTCAAGCAGCACGCCCTGCTGCCGCTGGTCAACCTGGCCCGCTGGGCCGCGCTGTCCGCCGGCTCGTTCGCGCTGCCGACTGTCGAGCGGTTACAGGCCTCTGGGGGGACCTCGATCCTGCCGGCGGCCAGGGCGCGGACGCTGGTCGAGGTCTTCGAGGTGCTGCAGGGGCTGCGGCTGCGCTACCAGCTCGCGCAGATGGAGCGGGGGGAGCGGCCGACCGACGTGCTCGAGCGAGCGGAACTGTCCTCAGCGGACCGGAGCACGATCACCAGCGCGGTGCATGAGATCGCCGCCGTCCAGAAGCGGGCCGACAACATCGCGTTGTATGCCCCGTCGGATGAGTGGACGATGCCGGAGGACGGATGAACGGCGCGGTCCGCGTGGGTGCCGGTCGACGGGTGGCGGTGATCGGCGACGTTGGCGGGCACCTGGACGCGCTGGGTGCGGAGCTCGCGCGGCTTGGCGTCGCTTCTGGGGGGCCGTTGCCTCCCGACCTCGTCGTGATCCAGGTCGGTGACCTGATCCACCGCGGGCCGGACTCCGAGGGGGTGGTGTCCCTGGTGGACGGCTACCTGCGGAGCCAGCCCGACCAGTGGGTGCAGCTGGTCGGCAACCACGAGGCTCAATACCTGAGAGAGCCCGCCTTCCACTGGCCCGAACGCATCGCCCGCGAGTCCATGGACACGCTGCGCCGCTGGTGGGCATCGGGTCAGATGCGGGCGGCGGTCGCGCTGGAGTCCTCCAAGGAGTCCTATCTGGTCACCCACGCCGGCCTGACCGAGCCGTTCTGGCGTCGTACTCTCTCAGCTCCCGAAGACGCCGCCGACGCGGCCGACAGGATCAACCGGCTGATCGGGCACGACGACGACACCCTCTTCCGGGCCGGCATACTGGTCGGGCGAGACGCGGAGGCCGGGCCCGTCTGGGCGTCGGCATGTGCCGAGCTGGTGCCGAGCTGGTTGGACCGCCGGTTACCGTTCAGTCAGGTTCACGGGCACACCTCGATCACGGACTGGGAGAACAGCAGGTTCCGCACCGAGACGCGGGCCGGCGTACTGACTGTCCTCGATGAGGCGGCCAAGCACGAGACGACCACGCTCACCGGGGGGCGGATCGTCGGCGTGGACCCGGGTCACGGGGATCGCGCTCAACCGGTCTGGCGGGCGTGGGAAGCCCCCGAGAAGTGAAGGGTAGGACGAGGGTGGTGCCATCGGAGTGGAGCGAGCGGCCCGTCGCCGGGCAGCGGATGAGCGCGGTCGAGTACGTGCTGGCCGACCTGCGTGAGGGCATCGAGTCCGGGATGATCCAAGTAGGGGAACGGCTGCCGTCGGAGACGGCGCTGGCCGCCCGCTACGCCGTGAGTCGTGCCGTGATCCGTGAGGTACTGCGCTCCTGTGTAGCAGCCGGCCTCACCGTCACCCGCCCCGGAAAGGGCACCTTCGTGGTCGCCGACCACCCAGCCGAGATGGTCTTCGA